>SLAD01000116.1 GCA_007126995.1 Kiritimatiellia bacterium
AGGTGTAACTGGTCGCGCCCCGTTCCAGCGCAAAGATCGAGGCCTCGCGAATATGCCACGGCGCATCGAAATCCGGTTCGCCGATGCCGAGGCTGATCACGTCATCCATCGAGCTCACGACTTCGAAGAAGTCGCGGATCCCCGAACGCGGCACCGCCCGCAGATTCTCCGCCAAACGATCAGGGAGAGACTTTGAGCCGTTCATAGCGTTCCTGCGATTCCATCAAGACGCCGTGATGCTTATACGTCTTCAGCATGAAGTGCGTCGCCGTGCCATTTACACCATCGATCGTCGCCAGCTTCTCGCTCACGAAGAAGGCCACCTCCCGCAAGTCGTTCCCGACCACAAACAGCAGCAAATCGAAGTCACCCGATACCAGATAAATGGATTGCACCTCCGGAAACATGCTGATGCGGTTGGCGATATCGTTGAACCCGCCTTCACGCTCGGGATTGACGCGCACCTCAATCACCGCCGTGACTGCTTCCATCTTGAGGACGTCTTCATTCACTATCGCTTGATAGCCCTTAATCACGCCTTCTTTCTCATAAGCCGCGATCCGTTCCCGCACCTCTTCAACGGGGATGCTGAGCATCTTGGCAATGTTTTCGGCGCTTTCCAGCGCGTTGTTCTTCAAAATTTTCAGTAATTCATCCATGACCAATTCTCCAGCAACAGAATGCGGGCATCATAACCACGGCCCCATACTCCGCAAGAACAGAATCTTTGCGCGGCCTGCCATCCTCACTCTTCCGAGGGCGAGGCTGCCGGGCGCGGCGGCGAAAGCGGAAAGACTTCCGGCGCGTCCGGCAAGGTTTCGAGGTACAGCGAGCGACTGGGGAAGGCGAATGAGGTGCCCGCACCCTCCACGATTTCCTTAATCCGATAGGCGAGTCGTTCCTTGATCTCCAGCCAGTCGCCCCAGACAATCGTGTTCGTGAAGCAATACACCATGATGTCAATCGAGCTGTCGTTAAAGCTATCGATGCGGACGAATGTCGGGACCTCCTCCGGTTTGGCAAACTCGTCATGCTCCAGAATGTAGCGCTCAATTTCGTCACGAATGGTCCGCAACTGCTCCATCGTCGTGCGGTATTCGACCCCGATCATCCACAGAATGCGGCGATGCGTCATGCGGCTGAAATTGGTGACGGCATTATCGGCCAGCCGCGCGTTCGGCACGTAGACGGGAGCGCGATCAAAGCGTCGGATGGTCGTCGTCCGAAAACCGATTTGCTGCACCGTGCCCTCCACTACGCCCTCGACTTGTACCCAGTCGCCCGCGTTGAAGCGGCGTTCGCCGATCACAAACAGCCCGGCAATCAGATTCTTGAACAGGTCCTGCGCCCCCAACGCGACCGCCACGCCAAACAGGCCCAAACCGGCGATGATCGGTCCCACCGCAATGCCCCACATTTCCAGAATCGTTGCCGCACCCAAAAGCACGAAGGCGATCCGGGCCGTTTTTACAATCCAATCGACCATCGCCTTGGTCAGTACGCCCTTCGCCTTCATCAGTACATGGCCGACCGGTGCCGTGACGCAGTAGAACATCCAGAAGATCGTGAAGGCGACCAGCGAACGATTGAGATTATAAAAGAACGCGCGCGTGCCGTCTTCCACGTTCAGGACGCTGGTGGCAAAAAAGACGCCCATCACCACCGGGATAAAGCGGATGGGCTCATTCAAAGCCGCCAGAATGCGATCATCCAAATCCGTCTTCGTGCGGCTGGCGCCGCGCTTGAGCGCCTCCAGGATGAAACGAGTGAAGAGATTACGCAACGTCATGAAGACCAACAGGATCGCCAGGGCCAACACGATGTGGGCGATGTTGATTCCGAAAACGCCGTCTTGCCAAACCCTGACCACCAACTCCCAAAACTCTTCCAACGTGGACATGATGCTTCTCCCTATTACCCGTAAAGTGATGCGTGTATCCTAAAGCGATGCCCCAAATTGTCCACCTTGAATAGGGGTTGACGTATCGCACGGAACAGTGTTCGCTCCGCTGCGAACAATAGATCCATCCCTGCAAGCTGAGGAGCGAAAATGGTACCCCGATATACCCGACCCGAAATGGGCGCGATCTGGTCCGAGGAAAACAAGTTTGCCAACTGGCTCAAGGTCGAGATTTTGGCCTGCGAGGCGCTGCAGCGGCGCGGCGAGATCCCCGCCGCCGACCTGAAACGCATCCAAAAACGCGCCGCCTTCAGTGTCGAGCGCATCAACGAAATCGAGGCGGAAGTCGATCACGATGTGATCGCCTTCCTGACCAACGTCGCCGAAAACGTCGGCCCCTCTGCGCGTTACATTCATAAAGGCTTAACCAGTTCGGATGTCATCGACACCGCGTTGGCGATTCAAATGGTGCAAGCCGCCGATCTCCTTATTCAAGGGGTGAAGGAGGTCCGCAAGGTCGCCGCCGCCAAAGCCCGTAAGTACAAGTATACCCCGATGATCGGCCGCTCCCACGGCATCCATGCCGAGCCGCTCACCTTCGGCCTCAAAATGGCCCTCATGTACGACGAATTCGGGCGCGCCCTGACACGCTTGGAACAAGCGCGCGAAATCGTGCGTGTCGGCCAGCTTTCCGGCGCTGTTGGCACACACGCTCACTTGGATCCCGCCGTGGAAACCTATGTCTGTCGCAAGCTCAAGCTTAAGCCCGCCACATTGTCTACCCAAGTGCTGCAGCGCGACCGCCACGCCGAATTCGTCACCGCCCTCGCGCTGGTTGCCGCTTCCGTTGAGCGTTGGGCCCAGGAATTCCGGCATCTGCAGCGGACCGAGGTGCGCGAAACCGAGGAAGGTTTCGGCAGCAAGCAAAAGGGGTCATCGGCGATGCCTCACAAGCGTAACCCGATCATCGGCGAACGGCTCTGCGGTATGGCCCGCTTGATTCGCGGCTACGCCCTGACCGCGATGGAGAATGTCGCCCTCTGGCATGAACGCGACATCTCGCATTCCTCCGCCGAGCGCGTCATTTTGCCTGACGCCACCATCGCGCTCGATTACATGCTCGCCAAGCTCGTGCAGCTCGTCAAAAACCTGCGCGTCTTTCCGGACCGCATGCAGGCCAACCTCGAACTCACCCGCGGCCTCATCTATTCGCAACAAGTGCTGCTTGCCCTCACCGAAAAGGGCATGAGCCGCGAAGCCGCGTACGCCGCCGTACAGCGCAACGCCATGAAGGTGTGGGAAGGCGACCAGGATTTCCGTGCCCTGCTGGAAAACGATAGCGAGGTGGCGCGCCATCTGGATGAAAAAGCCTTGGATCAACTCTTCGATCCCGCCCGCCACTTCCGCCACATAGACCGCACCTTCAGGCAGCTCAAGTTGGCGAGAAATGCGGGCTAGGCTTCACTTTTCGCCCTCCTGATCCCATCAAGCGGCGGGGGGGAGGCTCCCGCCGAACCGTGCGAGTGGTCCGATCATGTTCGGATGATGAGTGCGCGTATGCTCGTAGGGCCGCCGTAAGGCGGTTCTTCCATAGCGCACCCGCCACCCTATCGCCTTACGGTGACCCTACAAGCGGGTTTGTGCTCAGGAACCCAGCAGTTCGCGCAGCGGGGTGACGATTTGCTCGGTTGCGTTGGCCATGTCGAAATGTTTCCGGGCATCGGCCAGCGCCTGTTCGCCTAACCGCGCGCGCGTCGCACCGTCATCATACAGGCGCTGCAACTGATCGGCGAAATGGTCCAATGTATGCGGATCGAAAAGGTAGCCGTTCTCATCATCCCGAATGACTTCGGCAATACCCGCCAGCCGGGCGGCGAGGACGGGCAGGCCGCAGGCCATCGCGTGTACGAGCGCGCCGGTCAGATGAAAGTCGTCGGTGGGTTGCCCGATGCGCATGACCAGCCCGATATCGCCGGCATTGAGCGCTTGATTGACTTCCGGTAAGGTCTTTAACCAGCCGGTAAAGCGTACGCGATCTTCGATCCCCAGCTCGGCGGCCATCGTACGAAGCCGCGCCATGTCGGGCCCGTCGCCGATCAACAGATAGAGAAGGTGGGGAAACCGTTCGCGGTGTTGGGCGAGTGCGCGGAGAATGCGGTCGTTCCCTTTGTTGGGGTGCAGAATGCCGTGATGCACCAAGACAACGGCGTCGGTCGGAATCGCAAACTGCGCCCGCGCTGCGGAGTGGTCGGTGGGATGATAGATGTCGAAATCGCATGGGTCGTAGACCGGGTGGATGTTCGCAGCGGGCACGCCTTGTTGGGTAAGCCAGTCCCGTGCGGTGCGCGTGCGGGTGAAGATGCAGGGGAGCCGTCGCCACGCATAGCGGTCGCAGGCCTGCAGCCAACCGGCGGAACGCCGGATCAGCCAGGAACGGTTCGCATAGATGGTGAGAAAGAAGTCGGCGACGGCGCAGGCGACGCGGCGTCCGTAAAAGATACGGGCGAGTAGCGGCAGTAGCGGCAGCGATTCGTCGATGAAGACGGCTCGGGTTCCGTTAAGGCGGCAGCGCAACGCGATAAACGGGACCAGGAAATACCACAGCAGCGTCTTGCGGAATTTGTCCTTTTCGTTTCCGCGATCAACGTGAAAAGGCAGCCGATGAATGACGGCGTACGCAGCAATTCGGTCAGGGACGGGATGATCGCTTGTGAACCCGTAATAGTGCACCTCGGCGGACTGAGCGAGCCGTTCGATAATGTCCGGGATGGCGTGAAACAGATCGGTATGCTCGGCCGGCCCGTAGCGGAACCAGAGGGCTATTCGAGGTTTTCGAGTGGCACTCATGGCGTGTCGAGCAGCGTGGTGCGGCTTCCCTCCATGCAAAAGCGGAAGGGAAGTTCGGTCAAGTCTCCTAACGCAGCACGGATCGCGGCGTGCGTTTCGGGCGGGGCGTAGAGAAGTAGAAACCCATCGGTTTCGGTATCGGCAGTGAACGTGCCGCCGAGAGCGCCGGCGTCTCGCGCAGCTAGATAGCGGGGGTCGCGCTGGTCGGGGTCGTGAAGGAGTTGGCCGAAGGTGTCGAGGTCGTCTTGGCTTTCAAGCAGCGCTTGCGCGTCGGGGACGGGTCGGACGTCGGCGGGCGCAGGGGGCGGGTGATCGCACAGAAAAACGATCAGACGGTCACGCAGCGCGGTGAGTCGTTCCGTGTCGAGCCTTATGGGACTTGCTTCATAATGATTCCATCCCCCCAGGGCCAGTCGGCAGAGTCCTCCGTAGGCGGAGGCATACGCGACGAAGGGGGCGCCGGTCCGGTCGCTGTCCTCTTGCCGCAGGATCAGGGTTTCGCGCGCGAGTTCCTCGGCATTCACTTCGTCTTGGCGGAACGCGTGCAGGGCGTGTAACAAGGACAGCGTGCGTGTCGTCGGCGATTCCCGGTCGGGCAGATCGCTGATGACGGTGAGATCGAGCCCGTCCCGTATACGGAGATAGTTCAGCGCGTTCCGTATCAGTGGGTGCCGAATGTCTGATATGGCGTTTACGTGTTCCGTTTCCCGATGGCGAACGGTGAATCGGTTGCGAAACGGCGGTGCCGGCTGATGAACGACCACCCGCTCATGCGCATGGATCGTGAGGCTGAGCGCCGCGCGCCGGTCACCGATCAGCATGAGTGAAAGCGGGGTGGTGGCAATGATCATGATGGCTAGTCTCTGTATCCCCGCGCGTTCTTGTACCAAGTGATGACGCCTTCGAGTCCTTCGCGCACATCGGTCACCTTGAATTCGGGCATGAGCCTTTTGAGTCTGTCGAGCACAAGGAATTTGTCTTTTGTGCCCACATAGCGGGAGGTGTCGTAGCGGATCAGGGCTGGATCGTATCCGATGATGTCGCAGATGGTTTCGGCGTACCAGCGGATGGAGTAGTTTTCCTGACTGCCGAGATTCACGATTTCGTTGTCCACGCGATCAGCGAGATGGACCATGGCGTTGACGAAGTCCGACACATGAATCAGTTCCCGTGTCTGGGCGCCATCTCCCCAAAGTACGACTTCGGGTCCGCCGTAGCGGGCGTCGACGATCTTGCGGATGAGATCGAAGATGAAATGCATCTGACGTCCGTCCAGATGGTAGTCCGGTCCGTACAGGGTGGAGGGGATGAGGAGTAGATAGCGCATACCATACTGCATGCGCATGCCTTCGAGGCCGGTGTACAGCATGCGTTTGGTCATGCCGTAGGTAAGCAGGGTTTCCGTGGGCGTATCGCGCAGGAAATTATCTTCGCGGCGTTCGAGGTGGTCCGGATAGCAACAACTGCTGCCCATGGCGATCATCTTGGCCTGAGGCTGATGTTCTTGCCACCATTGAACGACGTGCGTGTTGATCAGTTGATTGATCAGCCATTGTTCGCCCTGATGATAGAGGCAGAAGTCGCCGGCCTGGGTCCAGGCGGCCAGATGATAGATGGTGTCGTATTTTTCGCCATTGTACGGATTCAGACTGTCCGCGCGGGTCAGGTCAGCGTCGCGTGATCCCAAGCGGACGAGAGCGTGTCCGTCGGCTTCCAGTCGTTTGCAAAGAT
Source organism: Kiritimatiellia bacterium (assembly GCA_007126995.1). Taxonomy (GTDB): domain Bacteria; phylum Verrucomicrobiota; class Kiritimatiellia; order SLAD01; family SLAD01; genus SLAD01. Next base: position 6,479 of record SLAD01000116.1, read on the forward strand.
GGGCGCCGAGAAAGCCGGTCGCGCCTGTTACAAGTATCTTCATCGTGCGTGTCTTAATCGTTGGAGGGCCTGGGGTTGATCGGGAAATGGAATACGACGCCCTGATCAATGAGGTCCCGGTTGTTTTGCAGGATTTCGTTCTTGAAGTTCCATGCGAGCACGAAATACAGGTCCGGCGGGCGGGTGACTTCCTCTTCCAGAATGATCGGGATATGCATGCCGGGCGAGACCAGTCCCCGTCGTAACGGGTTTTTCTCGACCAGGTAGGTGAGATAATCGAGGCCGATGCCCATGTAGTTCAATAGGGTGTTGCCTTTGACCGGCGCGCCGAACCCGTACAGGGTCTTTCCTTCGCCGCGCGCCCGGTCGAGAACGGCGAGGTTTTCCGTTTTGAGCGCGCGGACGCGGTCTGCGAACGCGTGATACGCTTCCAGCCGGTTGACGCCCGCGTTGCTTTCGAGCGCCATCAGTTGGTTGAGGCGGTCCGTGCGTTCGCGGCGTCCCTGATGCGTGGCCATGAGGATGATGGAGCCGCCGTGGATAGAAGACCAGTAGGCGTCGAACGAGTCGAGTCCGTGTCGGTTCAGCAGGTGCGTGACGGTTTCCAGCGTGTAGTAAAGAAGGTGCTCGTGGTAAATCTGGTCGAATGCCGTGTTTTCCATGATGCTCTTCATGTACAGAAACTGGACCACGAATACGCCATTGTCGGCGAGGCTTTCGCGAATGCCTTCGGTGACGGAATGTAGTTCTTCGAGGTGAAAGAAGACGCCGGACGCGTTGATGACTTCGAACTTGCGCCCGATCTTTTGGGCGCAGTCCAGATTGTAGAATTCGGCGAGCGTCGGTGCGCCGCGTTTGTTGGCGATCTGTGCAATATTCGCGCTGCTTTCGACGCCGAGCACGTCGTAGCCGAGCGCTTTATAGACCAGCAATTGGGTGCCGTCGTTGGACCCGATATCGAGCATATTCTTGGCGGGCGCCTCGGCGAAGAATTGCGCGTCGATGAGCCGGGCCGTCTCTTCAAAGTGGCGCGTGAGGGTCTGCGTGGTCCCGGACAGATAGGTGTGATCGGAGAACATCACCGCTTGCGGGACGGTGTGATCCAATTGCGCTCCGTGACAATCCGCGCAGAAGACCACTCGCAGGGGATAGACCGGTTCGGTCCCAACCGCTGCCGGTTTGAGAAAGTGGTTGGCCCACGGTTGGTTTCCCAGGTCAAGCGCCGGTTCGAGCCGGTTGGAATCGCAAATGCGGCATCTCATGATTCAAAGATAATGGATGCGCCCGGCGCGCACAACGACACGTCGATGATCTCATGGTCGGGGAAGGCGCGACGAATGGCATCGTGTCGCTCAGGCGGGACAAAGAACAGGATGAATCCGCCGCCGCCCGCACCGAGCAGTTTGCCGCCCACGACGCCGTGATCCAGTCCTCGTTGATACAGTTCATGAATGATGGGCGGGGCGATCTTTTCGGAAAGCTGGTGTTTGAGCTGCCAGGACGTGTGGAGCAGGCGTCCGAACTCGCGGATATCGGCTGATCCAGTCAGGACTTCCACGCCTTGATCCACCAACGCGCGCATGCGGTGCAGGACGTCGGCATTCCGGTCCGTGCGCTCGATCTGGTCGGCGGCGACTTCCTGCGCCCGGCGCGTGATCTTGGTAAACAGCAGCATCAGATGCGATTCCAACTCGCGGAGTCGCGCTGCGGGCGGATGGACGGGCGTGACGCGTATATCATCGAGTGCGCGGAATTCGATCACGTTCAGGCCGCCGACTGCGGCAAGCATTTGGTCCTGGCACCCGACGTGTTCTTTCAGGATTTGCTGTTCCATTTCGATGGCGCGATACCCCAGTTCCTGCGCGGAGATCTCTTCCCCTTTGAAGGCGTACAGCACTTTCAGCAATCCCACCGTGAAACTGGAGGAGGAGCCGAGCCC
>SLAD01000332.1 GCA_007126995.1 Kiritimatiellia bacterium
GCGGACCAGCGCAAGTTACCGGTGCACCGATATCTTCCCCTTGGCGGTCAATGCGCCGCACTCAAAGCGATGTCTCGAAGCGGTCATTGAACAGAGTTCCAATATCGGTGATTTCTGCCAGTAGCTGGTCACCTTCCTGAAAGACATTGACGCTCAGATCGCCAATCTGCGTCGGCAGGACGGCACCGTCGAGCGTCAGTTCGTCGGCAATCAGCAGCAAGTACTGATGACCGACACTGTAATCGCCGACCAGTGGCTCAAGGACGATCTCGCCTTGTCCGGTCTCGGTAGAACCCACATTCCCGAAGTCACTCTCGATCATCGCACCGTCACTGACCGTCATGACAGCTGGACCTGCTCTACCGACCTGCAGTTGGCCAGTGATGTCGAGGGTCGTTCCCGGCCCGGTCCGGCTGGCCGATCCCGTTGCGTTTTTCTGCGATGCCAGGATCACGTTTCCCGAGATCAGCGTGCCGCCGGAGTCCAGTATCAGTTCACCGGTTCCGAACAATCCGAAACTCACGCCATTGCCTCCGAGAATGGCGTTCTCAAGTTTCAATGCCTGTCCTTGTCTCGCACGCCCAGTGGTCGCTGGAGGGCGCTGTAGATCAGCCACATACCCAGTCCCCAGAAACTGTAGACCAGGGGCGCCAGAAACACACCGGGCATCCGGAAACCGCCTCCTACTGGGGCGCCCTTGAGCGGCAGCACGATGAACCAGTTGACCAGCGTGACGAGCACCGCGGCAAACAGCATCCAGCCCAGCCAGCGCGGTGTGGGCAGCCGAGAAACGAGGAATGCACCAAGCACACCCCATAGCCCGGTCCAGAACATGAACGAGACGACTTGTGGGACGCCGAACGGACGAGTCGACGCCATCGACCACGTGTTGACCTGGAGAACCCCGGCCTGGGTCAGCGCCCAGAACGCCCCTTGGTGGAACACGAGGAAAGCAAGCGAGCCAGCGATGAAACCGCACAGCGCCGTCCGGCCGAATACGTTCAAATTCATGGGTCTCTGCTCAAGGTGTAAACCAGAAATCATGAAGTAGAACCGGAGTCTGAGTCAACCTGGGAAGAATCAGGGCAGGTGGGAAGAATCCGGCTTCCGTGTGGCAGACATCAATCCATTCACCGGGTCTTGAGATTCTTGAGACCCGGGTAGCCACTCGCATAACGCGACTGTCCGTGTTGCCTTCCCCATTACACAGTAAGGTCGGCGTTCTCAACGCTGATTTCGGAGCTCAATAAATTTGGCGCGGCAATTGAGCCAACGAGCTACTGCACCGGCCCATTGCCACGCTCTGGAGGCTCCTGTGGGATCAGGTGGTTTTTTTGGGGGGTCTGGGTAGATTGCATGCGGGGATGGCCGGCTTGGTGTGTTGCTTTCGTAAGTAGACCATCAGCCATCGTCCATCCACGGAAACACCGCAACCATGAATTCGACTCGATCGATCCATCTTCGCCTTTCAGCTGTTTTTTGTCTGGGTATTCTGCTGGCCGCGCCGTCCACGGCCCAGACCGATCGCCATGTCGATGCCTCTCAGGGCAGCGACTCCGGCAATAACTGCACAAATTCGGCAGCGCCGTGTGCGACTGTCGGCCATGCACTGGGCCAGTCGGCTGCCGGGGATCGCATTCTGGCAGCAGCCGGCATCTATACCGAGAGCCTGCTCATCGACCGCAATATCGAGATCGTTGGGGAGGCCAGCGATACCACGATCATCCAGGCCGCAGCGACGCCGAACACGGCCAGCCAGCGCGTTATCACGGTTCAGTCGCAGAGAAATCTGGCGCTGCGTCACCTGACCATACGCCACGGCTACGCCAATGCCACCTTGACGCCAAATAGCCTTGGCGGCGGAATTTATCTGGAAGGGGGAGACCTGGAGCTGGAGTATGTGGTGCTCACGGGCAATCGTTCGAACAGCGACGGTGGTGCCATCTACAACGCGGCAGGCAGCGTGGACATGCGACATGCCGATCTTGATGCCAATCTGGCCAAGCGCCTGGGCGGCGCTCGCAACAGAGGAGGCGCCATTTACAATTCCAGTGGCGCCACATTGACCGCACTCAACAGCCGTTTGCGGGGCAATGACGCAGCGCAAGGCGGTGCCATATACAGCGATGGCGCTGTCGTCAAGAATCTGACCAACGTTGCGCTTAGCGGTAATTTTGCACTGGAATTCGGTGGCGCCATGATGTACGGATCAGGACAGCAGGTGATGACCAACCTGGTGTTCAGCGGCAATCGAACCGATGGCCTCGGCGGTGGAATCTATGCGCTGGGTTCATCAACCAAACAGCTGATCCGAAACAGCGTGTTCTGGAACAATCAGGACCAGTCGGGCGTGGGAACTCGGACCGCTTCGCTGGTTGCCGATGCGCTTAACAGGCCTACCAGCTTCAACAGCCTGGTGCAGGGCTGCGGTGCATCGGGTAGCGGCTGGGACAACCGTTGTGGGACGGATGGGGGCAACAACCTGCCCGCTCAGAATCCGAATTTCATCGACCCGGTCAACCCGGCCAGCGCGCCAACCTCACAGGGCTATTTCCGCCAGAACACCGGTTCACCACTGATCGACCAGGGCAACAACAGCTATATTACCGGCGTCACAACTGACCTCGATGGCTTGGCCCGGATTATCGACGGCGTAGTTGATCTCGGACCTTACGAGTTCGGCAACGATGTCCTTTTCCGGGATCGCTTCGAGCAATAGCGCCAGGGAGACTTTGGACAACTCGCCACGCCGCCTGCGCTGGCAGGCTCCAGTCTGCCTTCACAGTCGAGCGTCGGCCCCGTGCATCCGCAGGTTGCACCGCCAACCCTGGAACAGCTGCACAATGATCCGGATATCGTCATCGTTGATGATGTGAACTTTGCGGTGGCGCAAGCTACGCCGTGTTGACCCCCGGCGGCTTCATCGGCCCAGCCTCAACCTTCATTACGGCGCCTAATCCGCAGGCGACGGTGAACTGGCGCCAGGCTGAGAATGTTGACGGGTTCCTGGGCTTTCGATTTACCAATGCCGAGACCGGTGAGCTCAACTACGGGTATGCCCGCCTGACAACCACGGGCACGACGGGTTTTCCGATGGTGATTGTCAGCTGCGCCTATAACCGCGCCGGTGGTCCCATCAGGGTTCCACAGCTCGCGCGGCTGGGGAGGCGATGTGGCGAAAACATCCGTTCTTGAGCGAATTGAGTCCGGCTAGGGCCTTTCAAACAATGGCGGTCCTGGAATTTCTCTACATATTTTGACTGCCCCAAATTGTCCCCTCTGAAATTCCCAAATCGCCGGTGTTAACCTTTTTGCGAAACCGAGACCAGGGAGCAAGCCATGAGGAAGTTGTCTTACGGAATTCTTGCCGCGCTGTTGATGTTCGGCGGCGCTGCGTGGGCTAAAGAGCGTCTGGAGCTGGGGTGGCAGGTGCTGATTGACGACGAGGAAGCCGGGGCGATGCTGGAGCGCATCGAGTTCGGCGACGACCAGGTTCGGTTCGAACAGGAGCTTCGATTCCTTTTCACCGTCGAGGGCAGCACCACGGTTCATCACGGCCTGGAGCAATCTACCGAAACAGCCGATGGTGAACTCATCGACATCAAATTGAGCTCGGGCTCGGGCGAGGAACGATCGACCTTGACCGGTAGCCTGAAAGAAAATGTATTCAGGCTGGAAATTGCTGCCACCTGGGGCGGATTCGAGCGCGATTATCCGATCGAAGAAGCGCTGATCGGCCCGGTCAGGGAACGCCAGCGTATCCACGAAGAACTGCACGAAACTGGCGACCGCATCGTCTACCGCCAGCTCGACCCGGCCATGGGCCGCCCTGCCCGATTCACGTCCGAGCTGGTCGAGATCAACGAAGACGGGCACCGGATCGTGGTCAGAAGCCTGCGCGACCGCCCCGGCGAAACCCGGCTGCATTTTGACCAGGACGGCAGCCTGCTGCGCACGGAAAGCGAATTTGCTGGCGGCAGTATCATGGCCACGACGGCGATTGACCCGGCCCATGCGGCCGAGCTGATTGCAGCGATCGAGATTCCCGACACCAGCGCCGAGCCCAGCATCCTCGAGACCGATACTGAGTTCGCCGACGGCTCGGGTATCAATATCGACAGCCTGGACGATGAAAAAGAACAGCGCCTGGCACTGCTTGGCCAGGTGTGGGGCTTCCTCAAATACCACCATCCGGCAATCACCGGCGGCAGCAAACACTGGGATTTCGAGCTATTCCGAATGCTGCCCGCCTACCTCGCAGCCGACGATGCATCGGCTTTCCTGGATGAATGGATCGGCAACCTGGGTGAGCTGGAACCCTGCGACCCCTGCGCCAGCCTGCCCGAGGATGCGCACGTCAAACCCGACCTGGACTGGCTGGGCGACAAAAAACGGCTCGGCCCGGCGCTATCGGCCACGCTTCAAACCATTCGTCAACAACGCCAGGCAGACCACGGCCAATTCTTCGTCAACCTGGCCGGTGAAACCGGCTTTGCCAGCTTCCCGCGCGAGCTGGCCTATGAAGACGTTGACCTGGATGACGGCGGCTATCGCCTGCTGACCCTGTATCGCTGGTGGAACATCATCGAATACTGGTTCCCCTACCGCTACATGATCGACGGTGACTGGCACGAGGTGCTGGTCGAGCACTTGCCGCGCATCCTGCTGGCCGAATCGGCCGATGATTACCGCCTTGAGCTTGCGGCGTTTGCCGCCCGTATCGGTGATGGACACGTCTTCCTGTTACCCAGCGGCGATATCCTGCCGCCGGTGGGCGAGTGTCGCTGGCCGGCGGCGATTCGCTTTATCGAGGACAAGCCGGTGGTGGTTGCACTGGCAGACGAGATCGAGGCGGCGCTGGAAGTGGGCGATGTGGTGCAATCCATCGACGGTGAGGATATGGCCAAACTGCTGGCGGCCCGGGCACCCTACTACAGCGCCTCCAACGAGCCCTCTCGTCGGCACCTGATGTCTTTCTTCCTGGGCCGAGGCGAGTGCGGTCCGGTCGAGGTGACAGTTGAACGCGCCGGATCAACAAAGGCGCTGATGGTTGAAAGAAAAGAAATGCCGCCCGTCCAATATGCCCATGATTGGCCCGGCGATACCGCCCGAATGCTGCCAGAGTCGGTCGGCTATCTGACCCTGTCTTCGTTCGACTCCAGTCGCATCGACGACTATCTGGAGACCCTGGCCGAAGCCCGTGCGCTGGTGATCGACATCCGCAACTATCCGGCCGACTTCGCCGTGTTCGCCCTGGGCCAGCACCTGGTTGACCAGGCCACCGAGTTTGCCCGCTTTACCGGCGGTCAGACGGCGGCACCCGGCGCCTTCGCCTGGAGCCCCAAGATCAGCCTGGAGCCGCGCCCACCATTCCTGGACATGCCCATTGCCATTCTGGTTGATGAGTCTTCGGTGAGTCAGGCCGAGTATACCGCCATGGCCTTTCGGTTCGCACCGGACGCGGTCGTCGTCGGCAGCACTACCGCCGGTGCCAACGGCAACGTCGCCTCGTTTGCGCTGCCGGGCGACATGAGATCCAGATTCAGCGGCATTGGCGCCTACTACGCCGACTCAAGCCCGATGCAGCGCATCGGCATCATCGCCGATATCCCGACATCGCCAAGCATTGACGGCTTTCGGCAAGGGCGCGATGAAGTGCTGGAGACAGCGCTGCGACACTTGCTGGGCGCAGAGATCACCGACAGCGAGGTAGAGGGGCTGGTCAGGGAACTTGAAAGCGATCACTGAACAAATTCGGGACCGACAAGCGCGGCAGGCTCAAGCCGCTGACAGACGACAAGCGCGCCACCCCGGCCGATATCTGGCAGATCGCCAATCATCCAAAGGAATGGCTGCGCCAGGTACAGGGCACCGAGAGTGTTTACTACCGGGCCATCGGCTCGGCCGAAGCACTGATGGCCAAGGCCAAAGCCCTGGGCCAAGCGTGGATGAAGGGCGTGGCCAGCGAAGTGGCGAAGAAGTTCCTACGCGAACGACCTACCTGATCTCCGAATTCAAGCTGAAACTGACCGGGACCGGCACTGCCGGGGGTTGGTGTGGGCGTCATTCGGGATTTTGGCGATTCTAGGCCTGCGTGGGTTGCTGGCCCGGCTGAATTCAGGCTGAGAAAGCTGGCGCGAGGATAACGAGCAAGGATCGGAAGCTGGCGCTTGGTGATCGGGGAAGGGCAAATAATGTGTGTCCTGGATTTGTCTCTTTTTGTCCAAATAATGCCTGTCCCGGAATTTCCTGTCCCGGAATTTCGCCTCGATGTGTGTCCTGGATTTCCGGTCCCGGAATTTCAAATAATGTCTGTCCTGGAATTTCGTTTCAAACAATGCCTGTCCCGGAATTTCCTAGCGCTGCGCTGCCGCCCCGAAGCCTTCTTTGTAATTCCAGTTTTCAGGTAGATATGCCGAAGTCCAGCGTCATCGTCAGATCCCGGGTGTCCCGTACTACTACTCCTACTACTCCTGTACTACTACCGGAATTTTTCGTGGTTGACAAACCCGAGTTGCGTTGACAAATCACATAATGGTTGACAAATAATGCGTTTTGCCCAGATAATGCAGCATATTTGACGAAATGGCTTGGTAGAACCCAAATGGAAAAGAATCCTTCGGAGATACACTCTTGTCTGACAGACGAACGCATTGACCACGTTGGTCGATTGATTGCTCGAGTTCGGGCTGAGAATCTGGATGCGATAGAAGAACGAGATAATGGCTGGAGTATAGGTTGTCGCGCACACGCGTGGATTTGTAGCGAAATCCTGGCGGAGGCGGAAAACCTTGATTGGTTGAGTGTCGTCGATCCTACTCTTCATTTCATCGCAAGAATTGGCAGCGTGCAGTTTAGTTTTTACAAGGGGCTGGCGGATAAGCCTAAAAAAAATATCTTTAGCCGAGCACTTTCACACCCGGAGTTACGTCAAAAATCATTCGACTTCTCTGACCTTCCAATACCAGAGAAGCTGGTCTGGACCTATGCGGTGGAGACTGATTTCGAGGGCATAACAACCTCTATTGAATTCCTCGGCATGAGCGAATCAGGTGAGATTGTAGCTTCCCGGACCGTGCCAATTTTCAATGAACTACCAAAGCTCGTTCCAATAAAAGCAGGCGAGAGCCCGCCCGTTGATCTGCCGCCAGCTTCACCTTCATTGCCCAAAACAACCAGAACAAAAAAATCCAAATCGGAAAAGCGTCACGAATGAAAGAAGCAACTGATTTTAATGGTGACAATCTAAGGCTTGCCCGACTAATGTCGGGCATTTCTCTACATGAGCTTGGGGAGAGGGTAGGCACGACCAGGCAGTATATTCATCAACTTGAAACCGTGGCGAGAAAGTTTCCCTCTAAGGAACTAATTGACGCCCTTGCCTTTGAGCTCAATGTTGATCCGCGCTTTTTCACTTATCCGCTTGGGAATCAAGTAAAGGAAGAGGAGTGTCATTTTAGGAAACTCAAAACTACGCTGGTTTCGTCGAGAAGAGAGTGTGCGGCGCGCGCCACGTTATTAAATAAACTCATTGAATGCTTAGATCAATATCTAGAGCTTCCTGACGTACATTTTCCTCAATTTGAAGTAACTTCTTTGGCTGACGCCGAAATTGCCAGCATCGAATGTAGAAGGTACTGGAAACTCGGCGATGGACCAATCAAAAACATAGTCCGGGTTGCGGAGAACGCAGGCGCTGTTGTTTCGACTTTTGGGGCCGTTTCCGAGAAGATTGATGCGCTCTCAATGAATAGAGGAAGACCCATAATCATCCTCAATCCGGCTAAGAATCCGCCAAGGATCCGAATGGATATTGGTCACGAAATGTTGCACATCATTGGTCATGATGGGATAGAGACCGGCGATAGAGAGTCTGAGAATCAGGCCGACTACTTTGCTAGCCATTTCTTGCTCCCCCGGTCAGCGTTGGTCAGGGAGTATACGAATAAAAGCAAGGTTCGGATTGATTGGGCGAGTATCTACTCTATCAAGGTCAAGTGGGGCATAAGTGCAAGAGCAATCATCTTCAGGCTGAATCAGTACGAAATGATTACGCCATCACAGTATCGAACGGCAAATATTCATTTCAGTAAGACAGGGCAGACAAAAGAGGAATTTCACGACGACCAGATAACACTCGATCTTCCAGAGTTGCTGCCCTCCAGTTTGCGTCTTTTGGCGAGCACATACGGAAACGATTTAGGCGGGCTTTTGAGTGAGCTTGGCATTAAAGCAAAGTTCCTGGCAGAACTCACTCAGGCTGAAAGTGCATTCCTGCCGTTTTTAATGGATGAGGACTTGCCCAAAAAAGTGACCAGCATTGCGAAGCACAAAGTGGAGAGATATAAA
>SLAD01000379.1 GCA_007126995.1 Kiritimatiellia bacterium
CGGGCCATGGGGCGTCTGGATTTCATAACGTTGTAACATGGCCTCTTGGCTCTCCGTATGGGTAAAGCCCAGTGCATTGGCCCGCGGGATGATCAATACGCGCCCCCGCTCGACTTGCATGTTTTCCAGCATGGTCACCGGAGCAATATAGCCGGCCGACTCGTTGGGGTGGGCCCCGCCCAGCACGAGCAAGGTGCCGCCCGGCTCTCCGCTGTCAAAGATATACACTTCCGTATCCGCACGGGATCCGTGCAGTGGGGGATGGTAATCGCTGAGCTGGCGGATCTCACTCAAGCCCTCCGATGGGAACAGCGGCTCTTCGATCCACATGCGATTGAACTCCCGGGCGGCCACCGCCGCCAGCAGAAGTCCGATGCCCAGTATGACAATAGAACGATTTCTTTGGGTCCAAAACATAAGTATTCTCCAGTCTGGCTGCGGGAGCCTTATTTGATAAGAAGTAGCCTGAGTAAAAGAACAATCGTGACCATCAAGCTGTTAAGCTGCAACAGTGCATTCTTCTCGGTGAAAAATGTCCACACGCTGAGCGCGAGGAAAAAGAGCACCAGTAGCCAATATAGAATCATAATAATCATTAGTAGGGGACCTCCGCTCCGGTGTGAAAAAAGACCAGCCAGCGGCCCAGCGGCTCCGCGAACTGGATGAAAAGCAATCCCACGAACACAATCGCCAGCCCCGGCAGAATACACCAGCGCAGTACGCGGATGTAGCGCTTTTCGCCGACCACTTGGGCGGCGAAAAGGCCGGCCAACGCGGTCGGAGGCATCAAGTCGCCAACGGCGATGATCATCGAGAGCGCTGCCGCGCTGATCACAATTTCCACTGCGCCCGTCGGCAGCGCCAGAATGAACGGAACCCCCAGCACAGAAGCGGCGCCAAAAGAGGAAACAGCTCCAAAGAGCGGCATGGTCGTGCCGATAATCGGGTAGAGTCCCAACCAACCGCGGGGCACTTGCAGCGTCTGGATCACCACTTCGCCACGTGCGCCGGTCAAGGTCATGATTTGAATGAACATGCCGACGCCCATTAAGATGCCGAGTAGCGGCATCGCAGTCTTCATGGCCTGTTGCGCTGTCGCAAAAATCGGGAACCGGTTGCCGGTAAAGCAGCCGGACAAAGCGCTCAGTATGAAGGTCAGCGGCAGACCGAGCTGCACGTGCCGCGGGAATGTGCGTTCTGCGAGCAGCAAGCTCACGAGAACGAGAAGGGGAAGATAGAGCTTGAGCCCATGGGCAGGGTAGGCCGAGGCCGGTAAATCATCACGGACCGCAGCGATTTGCACATGAAGACAGTGTTTATGACCGAGCGCGAGTGTGATGCCAATGGCCAGGGGCAGGGTCATGACCAGCAAAGGCAGATCGAGTCCGATATAGGGCAGGTCGACGCCCGCTCCAATGATCAATGCCGGGATATTGACCGGCGGCGCGGTCATGCCAAGCAGCGCTGCCATGGCGATAATCCCGCCAGCTTTGTCCCGTGGCACACCCATATGGATAAGGACCGGCGCCATTAAAGCGCCCGTGGTCAGCACGGCGGCGGTAGAGGATCCGGTGACCATGCCGGGAAACATGATAATCAACGTGATGGCGGACAGAAGAATCACCGGGCGATGATGAAACGTCAGCACCACCCACCGCGCCACCGTTCCCAGGAGTCCGTTCTTTTCGACCACAAACATGAAAATGGTGGCCGAGGCGATAATCAGAATCGGGTCAAAGTAGGCGAACATGCCTTCGATGAGGAAGCGAATTAAGTGGTTAAGCGGAAATAAATATCCGCCGACAATCGCACCCGTAACCGCGCCCAGTCCCATTGCTGGGCCGATCGGCCAGCGCAGGCGAAACGCAGCAAAAGCGAAGACCCCAACCATCGCTGCGAAGGTGATTAGTTCGTGCCAGCCGATGCCTGGCAATGGTGTTTCAGTACCCATGTGTTGCTCCTCCTCGTCGTGGATCTGCTGCCCCGTGTAATACTCGTTGCCCCTCGGCATCATCGTGTATCCAGATACCTTGGGCTCCACCAAAATAGCGATCAAAAGCGCCCCTCGCCCGTAAGTCAAACGATTCGGGGTCGTCGAAGTGCCGAACCGCCGCTTCGACAGCATCCGTTGTTTCGCGATCCTCGAAAGAAAGCCGTGACCGCGGGGCGTCGTAGTACAGACGGGGTTCAGCAATGGCGTCCACGATACTCATATCAAAATCGATCATATTGATCAGGATTTGTGCCAATGCGGCAGGAATTCGCGCGCCGCCCGGTGTGCCCAGCGTTGCGACCGGCTGGCCATCTTTGAACACCAACGTAGGGGCCATACTCGAGCGTGGCACCTTGCCGGCGGCGGGCAGATTGGGCGAGCCATCTTCGAAGGTGAAGTCGAATAACTCATTGTTCAAGATGATGCCCATTTCCGGAACGGCGACGCCCGATCCGAAAAAGAAATTAATGGTTTGGGTCAGCGCCACCATGTTGCCTTCGCGGTCGACCACCGATAAATGCGTGGTGTTCCCAATCGGCTCCTTCACGGCCGGCCGATACGTCAAGAGCGGTTCGTCGGGCGGTAGCTCGTCGAACGATGGAATCGTCATGCGCTCATGCGCCTCCTTCACCCACGCATCGGAAAGGAGCCGTTCCAGATCGATCTGAATGAAACGCGGATCGCCGATGAATCGGTTAGCGCTTTCGTAGGCTTGTTCCATTGCTCCGATCAGCAAGGCATAATAGAGCGGACTGCGCGGTCCCCAATCGGCCAAGGGGAATGCATCGAGGATACGAAGAATTTGTAGTGTGGCTAGCCCTCCGCCACTCGGAGGGCCCATAGTGTGGAGGACATAATTCCGATAGGTGGTGGATAAAACGGTGCCTACACGGGGACGATAGGTCATGATATCCCATGCGGTCATCACGCCCCCCGCCTCCACAACAGCGGCTGCAATACGCTCCGCGCTTTCTCGCCCGTAAAAGGCCTCTATGCCGCCCGTTTGAATGGCACGCATGGTGCGGGCTAAATCGGGGTTGACGAATGTCTCTCCCTCAGAGGGGGGGAAAACGCCATCTTCAAGATAGAGCTCCGCTGCCGCCTCGTTATCCATCAAGAGATCCAATTTGTCCGATATGTTTTCACTCAGATCGGCGCTCACCGGGAAACCGGATTCCGCCAGTTCAATGGCAGGCGCCAACAAGGACCCGAATTCGACCTGCCCGTGTTCTGCATGGCCCGCATACAAGCCATAGACCATGCTGGGCACTCCGACGGAAAGTCCGCCATACCGCATCGCCGCGAGCCGGAAACCGGTCCCGCTGCGGAAGTGATGGTTGCTCAGCCCCTCCGGAGCCGACTCACGATAATCGATTGCGGTGACTTTTCCCGATTTTGCGTCGTAGTAGAGCAGAAACCCACCGCCACCAATGCCGCTGGCATGAGGCTCCACAACACCAAGCGCGAACGCCGTCGCAATTGCGGCATCCATGGCGTTCCCGCCTTGTTTCAAGATGGATAATCCCGCTTCGGCGGCCAGCGGGTGTGCAGCGGCCACCATGCCTTGACGTGCAACGGATTCCGCAAAACTAGTGGATGCGATGATGTGACTCATTCCGAATAAGACCAATGCTCTAATTTGATTCAACCTAATATCCTCCTGCTGTGTTACTCCGCCGCGGATCCGGCGCTCCGATTAGTTTGCCATCTGCATCTTGGATCGCAGCATTCACCGTCCCGAAATAACGAACCGTTCTACGCTGCGGCTGCCAACCGCGATCACGCAATTGCCGTTCCAAGGCAGCGGGCCAACCGTGTTCTAGCTGTATCTGGTTGACGGCATCCTGTCGAGTCATCGGGCGATGCAGGTGAAAGCGGGGTGCGGCGATGGTCGCGGTCGGCTCCATGTCCAGGTCAAGCATACGCACGGTAGCTTGCAGAACCGCTGTCGGAATCCGCCCGCCACCGGAACCACCGATCGCGAGGACTGGACGATTATCACGTAGCACAAGAGTGGGCGTAATTGAGCTGCGTGAACGCTTCCCGGGGGCCGGAAAATTGATCGAGGTCGGTGTAAAATATGCAAAGTTATTCATGTCGTTGTTCAAGAAAAAGCCGGTGCCGGGCGCGATGACGCCGGCGCCGAAACTCAATCCGATGGATTGTGTGGCGCTGACCACGTTGCCTGCTGGGTCAATGATGACAAAATGGGTCGTCCCTTCGGATGGCTCGTCATCCACGTACCCAAGCTGGCCAACAAAGGGATTTCGGGGATTAGCCTGTTGGGCTTGATCGAACAAGCGCCGGGCGGTCTGTTGATTCAACAAGGCGGCCGTCCTCTGTACGGAGTCAGGATAATCCGCCGCAACATTGTAAACGACGGGGTAGACCTGTTGCATGACGCGGGCTAGTTGATCCATCCACTCGACATCGTCCGCAGAAAACCGTTTCGCATCCTGGGCCAAAACTTTCAGCGCCAACAGATAAAGAGGCCCGCCAATAATCGGCGGCGGTGGACTGTAGACGGAATACCCACGATAGGCGATCTGAAATGGCTCGCTGAATGTTGCGCGATAGCTCGCCAAATCCTCAAGTGTGAGTCGCCCGCCACCCGCCTGCACGGCACGCACGAGGGACTCGGCTGTCTTACCTGTGTAGAATCCCTGCGCACCGTGGGAAGCATATCGCTCCAGCGTCACGGCGAGATCCTCATTCGGCACACGATCTCCAAGTAGAGGCGGTTGAGCGTAGGGGTAGAAGTGTTTTGTCGCCTCGGGATCGTTCAGCAACAAGTAGGAATACTCGGCCAGGTAATCTCTCATCGTCGGAGTGACCGGCACGCCTTCACGCGCCCGCTGAATGGCGGGCTGAACCAGTGCAGGCCAGGGCTTGGTTCCCCAGCGGCGATGTGCCGAGTAAAGACCGGCGGGCAGTCCGGGAACACAGGCCGAGATATATCCGCGCCGGACTTGCGCGCGCGTGATATCCGTGCGCACCCGTTCGGACGCCGCGGTCAACGCTTGCAGACAGTAGACGCTAGCCGTTTCCGCCTCGTAGAAGAGGAACGCGAGCTTTCCGCCAAGACCGGATCCGTAGGGTTCGGCGACGCCCAACACCAAGGAGACGGCGACGGCCGCATCAATGGCGTTGCCCCCCTGTCGCATGACCTCAAGGCCGGCCTCTGTCGCCACGGCATGTCCGGAGACGACCAAGGCCTCACGCGCCGTAAAGGCATCAACGGAAAAGGTGAACGCCCAGCAAGCGAGCATCGCGATAAAGGTGCTGGGACGCGTCATAGCCCTGATGCCGAGGCTTGGCTCCTTTGCGCTTACCGTGTTCGCCTTTCTTGAATTCATCAGTTGCTCAATTCAGATCTTACATACGGCGCGTCAATGTGGATTAACCGGCCAATCATCAGGGGTATGATGTCGGGCGTGTCCATCGAAAAAGACATAGTTCCTGCCGCCGCTGTGGGGTGGGGGATGCAGATGTTCATGCAAGGACGACGCTGCACCACCGGAATTGGCCGCATTGAAATTGACGCCATCAATGTCAGCATACATCCAGATCGATGCCAAATCCGTCACGGGTGGCCCACGCTCCAGTGGAGTAATATAGTCGGAGAGCCCCGAACTCCGGATCTCCGAAAGCCGAATAGTCGGGGTCAGTGGATTAATCGACCCGAAGTAACGCGGCGGATCGGTGCTCTGTCGGTTATTGACCACATAAGCCAGCATGGCATTGCCGTAATCGAGCACGCGTCGGTTGGACGGACAGTGCCATACTTGCGCCGAGAGCGGCACATAGCCTTCATCGGTGAGGATCCGGGAGATGTAGTTCGTCGAAGGAGGCGGAGATCGTAGTGGGCTGCGCTGACTACGAAAGGTGGGGCCGGGAAGATAGCCATCGTTATCGGCGGCATACAAGAGCGTTCCCTGTGCTAAAGTGCGAAGACCGCTGAGACATCGCGACCGCCGGCCTGCCTCCAAGGCGGAGTTGATGGCGGGCACCATCAGCACCGTTAGCGTCATCAGAATGGCGAGGACAACCAACAATTCGACCACCGTGAACCCACCGCGACTTCTATTTGCTAGTGAAAACAATTGTGCAAGCATAAAACATACTGCGCTCATTAAAAGCGGCAGCTTAATCTGACTGAATAAGTACGTCAAACGCATCTCGACCATATGCTACCAGCATGATTCATGCCAGCAGAAAACCGCGATGCCTAGCCGTGGCATGGGCAGGATCCCCATGCCATGCCAATGACTCGCAGTCGCGCCCCGCTCAATCGAGCGCAAGCCTACGGAAGATGAGACCATGAAGCGCGAAACTTAAGGTCGGGACGCCCTCGTCACGTCCGTCTGAGAGGGCGCCCCGCCTCCATGTTGGAGGGGAGCACGACCTGCTTGAGGCCATGGTATCAAAAATTGGTAGCCTCATCTGTTGTTGACGAATATTACTTTTTGTTGTTATTAAGTCAACGCAATGACCTCGCTGTCCAAAAGAAAGGCTTTTTTGCCAAGCATATTGGTGGTAGATGACATTCCGGAGTTTTGCGCGCAGGTTTGCGCTTTTCTGGACACGCTGCCTGTAACCACGGAAGCCGTCTTAAGCCCGGGCAAGGTGCTCAAGCAATTGCGTTCCTCCAACGTGCATTTGATCATCACCACGCTGGTTATGCGGGAGATGAGCGGCATGGATTTGATCCGGATGATCCGCGGCACGGGGAGCGCCGTGCCCATTCTGATGGTGACCGGGCATGGCGGTCCCCAGTCCGCCGTGGAGGCCTTGCGTGTGGGGGCGAACGACTATATGGAAAAACCCCTCTCGCAAGAAGAGTTGACTTCGAGAGTGAACATGCTCCTGCGTGGGCGAAGAGTCGAGGGCGACAAGCAGGCGCGCCCCTTCGAGTTCAGGGACCTTTTATCGGAAGACCCCGGCATGCGTTCGGTTTTTAGCATGGTCCGCACCATTGCGAAAAGTGATAGCCGTGTCTTGATCCTGGGCGAGACAGGAACCGGCAAGCATCTGATTGCCAAGGCGATACATGGACTCAGTGCGCGCCGGAATCATCCCTTTGTCGAAATCAACTGTGCCGCAGTGCCGGAGCCCTTGCTGGAAAGCGAGCTGTTCGGACATGAGCGGGGGGCCTTTACCGGCGCGACGGGGCGACGGATCGGGCGCTTCGAGGAAGCCGGTGAAGGAACCATCTTTCTCGATGAAATCGGGGAAATGGAATTTGATGTACAAGCCAAGTTGTTGCGCGTTCTTAACGATGGCAAATTCAACCGCGTGGGAGGCCAGCGAACCTACACCTCCAAGGCGCGCGTCATCACCGCCACCAACCGCGACCTGCAGGCGGAAGCCGCAAACGGTCGTTTCCGCGCCGACCTGTTCTATCGACTGCATGTGATTGCGATCACCTTGCCCCCTCTGCGCAACCGGAGCGGCGATATTCCTCTGCTGGTTGATCACTTCGCGCGGCGTTTCAGCTCCAAGAATAGCCCTGCGCCGGTCTTCACAAAAGAAGCCCTTCAGGTGATGCAACGCTATGAATGGCCGGGTAATATCCGCGAACTTGAGCACCTGATTGAACGCGCGGCGGTGCTGAACGCCGGAGGTATCGTTCGCGTGGCCGACCTGCCTGAAACCATGCGCGACGCAGGCGGACCGCCTGAATCCCTGTCTGGCCCGCACGTGGGAGGCCCCTACAAAGCCGCTAGGGACCGCTTTGAGCGACAGTATGTGGAAACGCTACTCGACTTGACCCATGGAAACATGTCCGCAGCGGCCAAAATCGCGGAGATGGACCGCTCCCAGTTCTTCCGCATGGTGAGACGCCTAGCGATAACCCCCCGCCGCATCACCCAATCCAAGCCAGCTCCTTAGAACGAACGTGGAGCGGTCCGTCTATGTGTGCCTTATAATCATCATCTGTTGATTAATAATAAACGTTAGCGAGCGCAGGTATGCAACGATTCTGTTGAGCCGCTCGCCCCGTAAACGCGGGATGGTCGTTTAATTTACGCGATAGACACCACTGTCCGCACTTGCGCTCCAGCATTTGGCATACAATGGCCCACTTGGCATCCTAACTGCTTTACAGGGTTGGCATGAAAATTAAAATTGCCCAATTCGGTCTGGGTCCCATTGGAGTGCAATGTATTAAATTGGCGTCGAGCAAGCCTTGGGCACATATCGTCGGCGCTGTGGATATCGATCCGGAGAAGGTCGGCAAACCCCTTGCGGACTTGTGCGGGGTCCCGACGCTCGGGGATGTGACCGTCCAGGACGATCTGGTGGCCATGCTGGCGGATCAGCAACCCGACGTTGTTCTGC
>SLAD01000372.1 GCA_007126995.1 Kiritimatiellia bacterium
CGGTGATGAGCTATGGACCTTTTCATTCCTCGGCGGCGACTCCGAATACGTCATCAATGGCGTGGACACCGGGATCGGCTTTACGACCGCCGATATCACCATCGAACTGACCCCCACCGGCGGGAACGATTGGTCAGCAGTGATCACAACGGGTGGGACCTCCTACCCCTTTTCTGGATCGTTCGAAAACAGTGGTCCTGTCTCGCAATTCCGTGCGTTCAACTTTAGTGCGGGCCCGGAAAACAATCTATTGGTCCAGAATCTTTTAGTGACATCTAGCGCCACAGGATCGTCCGGTACATACAGCACCGATCCGACCATCACGGTGAGCCTGTCAGGTGACAGTTCCTTCGAAGCGATCTTCGAGGTCGATGACTCGCCGCAGCCGGAGTTGATTCACTACTGGAACTTCAATGAGCCGGAGACGCAATTGACGCCCAGCTACTCGTTAGTCGCCGGTGCAGGCATCGACGTCGATTTGGGACCGCTGACCGTTGTGACTTCAGGCACCGGTCAGGACTTTGCCAGTGAAAATGCCCGGTTCGGTGATGAGGCCGGGGCGCACCTGCGCATCAACGATCCGATTGGTGCAACCAACAATATCGCCGTTCCGACGACGGGCTTTGAGGACATCGTGGTGCAGTATGAGACGCGCCGTTCGGGTTCCGGCGCGGGACTGCAGCAGGTCGCCTATACGGTGGACGGTGTTAGCTATACGCATTTTCAGAGCATCGGCATCACGGAAACGCCCGTGATTCAGTTGTTGGACTTCTCTTCGATCACCGATGCAAATGAAAACCCGAACTTCGGGATTCAGATCACCTTCGAAGAGAGTGGGGGCGGGAGCTCGGGCAACAATCGCTTTGATAATCTCACCGTGGAAGGCGTGCCTACCGGCGTCGTCAATCTTCCGCCGGTGCTTGATAACCCGGTCGAGCACCAAGAACTGATTGCGCAGGATGCGACAGTGACCATTGATTTGGACGACGTGTTCAGCGATCCCGAGGATGACCCGCTCACCTTCGGCGCACTGTCCGGCAGCGAAGAGGTGGCTACGGTGTCGTTGGCTGGGAACCTGCTGACTGTGACCCCGGTTGCGCGCGGAGGCAGTACGATTACGGTGACGGCGGATGACGGCAACAATCCGGAAGTCACGAGCAGCTTCTATGTGTTGGTCTATCCCGAAGCCCACGATCTAGAAGCGGAGGCCTACACCTTCACGGAATGGGCGGCAACCAACGCGGCCGGCGCATTTCCGGCGAACATGATCTTCCTGCAGAGTGATCGGGACGACACCGAAATGGATACGGACTTGTTGTTTGCCTACCACATTCCCGCTACCGACGCGGCGGTGCCGGGCGATGAGGACGCGCCCTATGACGCGTCCAACCGGACCCGTATGAACGGATTAGGCGAAGACGGCGTAGCCTTCATCAATACCGGTCGCGGGCGCGACTTGGGTGGCGCCTTGTTGGCGTTGGACACACGGAATGTCACCGAAGCGCCGATGTCCTGGCTGGGTGGCACGGTATTGGCCAACAATCGCGAGTATGCGATTCGCTTGCTGTATCGGGTGGGCTCGACCGGACCTTGGGTTGATATCCTGGATGACAGCGAGCAGCCCGTCGAATATCCGCGCAATGCCACGGATGGGCACAGTCAACTGATGGGGCCGGTTGAGCTTCCGGCCGCAGCCTTGGGCGAAGCGTATGTCCAGTTGATGTGGCGATATTACTGGGCGGACCCGGAAGGTACGACGGGTTCGCGTGCGCAATTGCGGTTGGACGACATCATGGTCGCCAACAGCGCCGCGCTGCCGGCTTCCGCACTGGAATTCGAAGCGGAGCCTGTGGCGTTTTGGCAGAGTGGACAACCGCTGCTGCCGATTACCGTTCATGCAGTAGACGAGAATGGCTTGGTCGATGCAGAGTTTGATAACACGATCACGCTTGCCGCTGTCGGCGATGCCGCGTTGACAGGGGACGTATCGATTCCTGCCGTGGACGGCATCGCCACCTTCACCAACCTGGTGCTGACCGGTTTGGGAACGAATCGACTCAGCGCCACCAGTGGCAGCCTGACAGCGGCTCAGTCCGATGAAGTCGCGCTTTCCGATGTTACCGGCGTCTTGGTGCCGCAATTCATGCAAGGCGAACAGGATGCCTCGGACAACAATGAAGATCGCATCCCATATGCTTTCCGTGCACAGATTGACGGGTTGCTACCGAATGCGACGTATCGCTATGGCAACAGGGTAATCACGCCGGACGATCCATGGGATCAAAATGGTGCGGGTAACTCGATCTTCGTCACCGGCACCGCCAGTGACTGGATTCGCAACACCAGCGCGCCACGCTTCGACGATAGCGATTTTGAGGATCGCCATTACACATTTACCACCGATAGCAGCGGCGCGTACACCGGTTGGTTCGTGACCGAACCCAGCGGCAACGCCCGCTTTACGCCGGGCAACACGGTTCACCTGCGAATACTGCTCAACGATGGCCAGGGCGGCGAGGATGAACAGCATTATCTCACCTTGGCCGAGGAAATCACCGTCATCCGTTTCGGAGATCAACCGAATGAAGCGACGGGCATTATGGGCGAGTCCGCTGAAGCGGTCCGCAACTTCGTGTTTTTGTATGACGATACAACAGGCAGCGGCCGGCCTTTGGCCAGTGCCCCGATCGAGATCACCGGCAGCGAAATCGATGATCGCTACGCGACCTTCTACGATCAGGTCGTCGCGACCACGCCGCAATTCTGGGGCACCTTGATCCCAAACACATTGCCCACCGGTGTGCGCCGGATCGAAGCGCGTTCCGTGGTCGATGGTTCGATTCTTTCGTCGGATACCTTTGCTAGTGGTATTCCCGAAACGATTGATCCCGATGGTGGTCTGAATGCCATATTGCTGGATGCTGGCGAGGGCGCTCCCGTCTTTCTGCCCGGCGGAGATGGCCTATGGGACCTCGACGTAAACTGGAGCACAGGCACCTATCCGAACGGGATCGATGCCGAGGCGCTGATTAATGAGCCGACCAGTGGCGACCGCGACGTGGATATTGAAAGCCCTGTCACGATTGGACACCTCACAATCGATAATGCCGGCAGCGAAGATCGGAACCGGGTGCGGGGCCGCGATGCCAACATATTAACGTTCGAAGCGTCGTCCGGTCCGGCACAACTGACCATTGATGGTTCGGGCAGCGGCTTCGTCGAGTTCCGCACTCAGTCATCTATCGTGCTCGCCAGCGATTTGTTGATCACGATCACGAACGTGAACGAGAATCACGGACTCGAAGGCGTCTTGGATGATGATTACGGTGCGCTCCGTCTGCGGGATGACTGGACGGGTCCTGGCGGCCTGATTAAGCAGGGTGCCGGTGTCATGACGATGACCGGTGGCGGTAAAGACTACACGGGCGCGACCATCGTGGACTTCGGTGTACTGCGTATCACGGAACCGGCCACGCCAGAACTGACGTCGGGCGTGACCGTCAATCCTGGCGGCCAATTGCGCTTGGTCTCAGATGGAGACCGTATCTACCCGTTCGGCGGCACCCTGACCTTGAACGGCATGGGCCGCGGCGGCGATGTGCCGGTCGGCGAGAATCTCGGTATGCTGGGCGCTTTACGCTATGACCCGGGCAGCAACGACAACCGGGCGGAAATCACCAACAACGTGTCGATCGCAGGGGCGACCAGTCTACATGTGGACGGCTCACAGAATGTCATGGAACTGAGCGGCTCGATTTCCGGCGCAGGCCTGTTCAGCAAGTCCGGCGGCGGCACGCTGGTGTTGAGCGGCGATAGCTCCGGCTATACGGCTTCTGCCATTGTCAGTAACGGCATCTTGCAGGTGGACGGTGTGTTGGGCGCGGCGGTGTCCGTGGATGGCGATGGTACCGTCGCCGGAGCGGGCGTCGTGGGCGCCCTGAGTGGAGCCGGTACCGTGGCTCCCGGTCCGGGCACCGAAATCTTAAACGCACCGTCGGTGAGCGGGCTGAACTATCGCTTCACGTTTACCGAAACCGAGGCCTCGATCTTGCGCTTGACCGGCAGCACGCCGTTTGTCGGGGACTTGAATGCGGCGAACACGATTGAACTGTTCTTCGACGTGGAAACACTGGACGCGAGCAGCATGTTCGAGGGCGGATTCTTCACGGAGGAATCCGCTGACTTCTTCGCCGCGATTGAAAATGCCACTTGGGCATTCTACATCCGCGATGAGTCGGGAAGCGTGGAATACGAAGGCGAAACCTATTCGCTATACAGCGAATCGCTGCAGCTGAGCACGGTCAGCGCGACAATTGATTTTGGCGCGGGGCCCGTCAGTGGCCGCATCCTGCGGATTGGCGAAACCGAAGCGCCTGCTGGTTTTGCCGCTTGGCAGGACGAGGAGTTCACCGAAGCGGAATTGGCCGACCCCGCGATTAGCGGCCCCTTGGCCGATCCTGAAGACAGCGGTATCCCGAACCTATTGCGCTATGCCTTGGGCTTGGGACGAACGGATGCCTTTGATGATGCCTTGCCGCAAGGCCAGTCGATGGCCACCGGCGGTGTGCTTCGACATCGGCGACTGCTGGATGAAGAGGCGGGTATCGCCTATGTATTGTTGGTGAACGAGGAGCTCGATAGCGAATCATGGTCGGAAGTCGAGTTTGGCACGGACTTGATCGAAATCGGGACAGAACCTACCGGTGACGGCCTGACCGAAATCGTGGAATACGAAGTGCCGGAGAGCACGTTAGAGAGTTCGGCGCGCTATTTCCGCTTGCAGGTGGTGCTGGACGGCGAGGAGTGATCGCGCGTTAGACACACTTCCTCGACACACTTAACCGGATATCCTTAATCGATCCGCTTTAGTCGACGCTCAGCCAGCGATCTCGCCCGGCTCTGCTGTTGGTGCTTGGGACTGCTGGTAGGGTCGAGATGTCTTGGCCCACCTCTCAATATCTAAGTCGCGTCTTAATGTGGTAGGGCGAATCCTCTGGATGAGCCGTGAGCATGCTCCGCATGTGGACAGGCCCTGATCTTGCGTTTGCTCCAGCGGCTCGGCGAGACGCCTCGCCCCACCGTCGCCTGCTGGGATAGGTGAGGCGAATCTCCCAGTGCTACCCGTCCTTTTGACGCAGTCCGGCAGATCGCCGTCACGCGCAGTGGGTTTCGCCTGCCGCGCGTTTTTGGTTGGCCTTGCGTGCGAGCAAGCCATCGATGATCGGTACGGGCACAAAGCGGCGCAGAAATTCGCCTGCGTAAGCCGGTATCGTGATGGCGTATCGTCGTTTGGGCCGCGGCGATTCCAGGGCATGAACAATTTTATCCGCTACATCCTCCGGCGATTTATTGATCCAGTTCGGACTTTTCTGTTGAGCTGCGCGGCGATCCAATTCCTCGCGATACAGTTGTCCATTTGGCGAGTCGTTCAGCTTGAGCGTTTCGGCGGCGCGTCGTGCCGCATTGCGGCGGAACTCGGTGATGATCGGGCCGGGCTCAACCAGAATTACGCCCACACCGGAACCATGCATCTCCACGCGCTGCGCATCGGCCAGCGCTTCCACCGCGAACTTGGAGGCGGAGTAGGTCCCCAAAAACGGCACGCTCAGTCGCCCCACCACGGAACTAATGTGAACAATGCGGCCATAGCCTTGTTGGCGGAACGTCGGGATCAGTCGATTCGTTAAGTCCTGCAGGCCAAAAACATTCACTTCAAATTGATACCGGATATGTTCGCGCGACAGGTCCTCTAGTGCGCCCGACTGACCAAACCCTGCGTTGTTGACCAGCGCGCTAAGCTGTCCATTGGTTTGATCAAGCGCCGCCTTGCATCCGGCTGCCACTGAGTCTGGATCGGCCATATCCATCTTGACGGGCTGAAAGCCGACCCGTGTGAGCGACTCCAAATCCTCCTCTTTGCGCGCGGTGGGGATGACTTGCCAGCCTCGCTCTTTCAGGATCAAGGCGGTGGTCGCGCCGATGCCGGTGGAGCAGCCGGTAATGAGCACAGTCTTGTGTTGAACGAGCGGTAGTTTCATAAGACACTCACTGTGCAAGAGCATCGCCCGGTTGTCAATTGACCCGTGTGTGTCGACTCAACTCAATGCTGGAGCAGAACGTTGGACAGGTTTCCGCGGGTCAAACGACGTCCTCTGAGAAGGAGAAAGCAAGCAAATGAAATACGATGCCGTTTTAATCGTAACCTTTGGTGGGCCGGACAAAATGGAGGACGTGATGCCCTTCCTCGAGAACGTTCTGCGTGGCAAAAACGTGCCGCGCGAGCGGATGTTGGAAGTTGCGCATCACTACGAATTATTTGACGGCAAGAGTCCGATCAACGAACAAAATGCCGAGCTGAAGAAGCTGTTGGAAGCGCGCATGCAGGAGTGTCCGCCCAAGTTGCCCGTTTACATTGGAAACCGTAACTGGCATCCCATGCTGGAGGATACCCTGCGCCAGATGAGAGCGGACGGCGTGAAGCGCGCCTTGGCCTTCGTGGTTTCCGGCTACAGTTGCTATTCGGGCTGTCGGCAATACCGCGAAGACATTCAGCGGGCACGTGAAGCCGTTGGTGAGGGTGCGCCGGAATTCGACAAGATCCGGGTGTTTTTCAACCACCCCTTGTTTGTCCAGGTTAATGCAGAACATGTGCGAAACAGTCTGGCCAACATTCCAGCGTCCGAGCGCGTCGATACCCCGCTCCTGTTTACTGCCCACAGTATTCCGTCCGCCATGGCGGAGAAGTGTCGCTACGAGGAGCAGCTTCAGGAAGCGGCCCGGCTGGTTGCTGAGGCGGTCGGGCACGAGAACTGGCGTTTGGTCTACCAAAGTCGCAGTGGTCCGCTGCATCAGCCGTGGCTGGAACCGGACGTCTGCGACGTGATTCGCGATCTCGCGGAGCAGGGCGTAAAACATTTGGTGATCTCGCCGCTGGGTTTCACGTCCGATCACATGGAGGTGCTCTTCGATCTCGACACGGAAGCCAAAGAACTGTGCGACGAACTGGGCATACAGATGGAGCGCGCTCCGGCCGCCGGCAATCATCCGCTCTTCATCGAGATGGTACACGATCTGATTGCCGAGCGATTGGAAGACCGGCCGGAACGCCCGGCGATCGGCAACTTCCCGGCATCCCATGATGTCTGTCCGGAGAATTGCTGCATGCCGCGTTGACGCGCCCTGGCCCGAGAAAACCCGCGCTCGCAGGGTCGCCGTAAGGCGATGTCTTAGCCCTCTTCCGGGCAGCGACTTAGGCTGGACAGCTTCGACCGAGTGGGGAATACTTCGCGCTTCACTACACAAGGCAGTGCAGCATGGATTTGGGACAATTCTACAGAGAAGAAGACAACCTCATTGTGATTACGCCGGAACAGGGCAGCCGTTTTGCCAAACAGGTTGCCGGCGACTTTAATCCCATCCATGACCCCGAAGGACGCCGCTTTTGCGTGCCGGGCGATCTACTCTTCGCTCTTATCCTGGATCGCTTTGGCCTGGCACAACGAATGTCGTGCCGGTTCCACAGCATGGTCGGACGGGACACGCCGCTGCGCTTCGAGCAGATTGAGGGCGGCCCGATCAAAGTGGTGGACACGAGCGGCAAGGTGGTGCTTGAAGCCACCACCGACGGGGGCATTACGCATGACAAAGACGCGATCAGCGACTTTACTCAGCGCTACGTCTCCTTCTCCGGCTTGAACTTTCCGCATTATCTCGATCCGCTAATGCAGGAACACAACGTCATGTTCAATCCCGACCGCCCGCTCGTCGTCTATGACAGCATGGATTTCGCAACCTCTGAATTGGCTGTGGCCGGACTAGACCTGGAATTGGCAGGCTCTGACTTGTTGGTCGAGGGGAAGCGCGCTATCGCACAATTGCAATTTTCGATTCAATTGTCCGGTCGCGAGGTGGGCACAGGTTCGAAGAAACTCATCATCAGCGGCCTGCGTCCCTATGATCCCGACGTGATGACATCACGGAAGGAAGAGTACCATCGCCGCAAGGAAGCCTTCGAAGCAGCGGGCTTAGTGGTCGTCAGTCGCCGTTTCCTTGCGGGAAATGGTCCATTTGCCAACGACCTCAGCACTATCGGGTAACCCCTTACAGATCTTTTCGCATGTCGCCCGATTGTCAAATCGAGGCAAGAACGCCAGCATGGTCGCCAGATAAACTCAACCGGCAGGTGCATCATGAATATCTGGCGCGCAGCGACGTTCGTATGGTTAACTCTGTCATGGGCCGCACCGGGGCAATTCGGGGGTGGAG
>SLAD01000163.1 GCA_007126995.1 Kiritimatiellia bacterium
CTTCTTCCAAGTGATGGCCAAAGACGCCCAGCAAGCGGCCGACCTGAACATCATCGCGCGCAAAATCGCAGAGCTATCCCTCACGCCCGGCGCCGTGGGCCAGGACGGCTTCCTGACCACGCACTTGATCGAAACGCTCAAAGTGCCGGAACGCGAATTGATCCTGGAATACCTCGGCAAACCAGAGGACATGATCGACACGCCCACCCCGGCCCAACGAATCATGTACGGCCCCGCCCGCCGTCGCGTGCCCATTCTGTGGGATGTCGATAACCCGGTACTGGCCGGGTGCGTGCAGAACCAAGACGTATATATGCAGTCCGTCGCGGCGCAGCGTCCCTACTTCTTCGAACACATCCGCGAGATTGCGGATCAATGTATGGCGGAGTTCACGACTCTGACCGGTCGCCCTTACAGCCGTGTGGCGACCTACCGCTGCGAGGACGCCGAATACCTAATCGTCGCGATGGGCAGCGTGATGGGTACTGCGGAAGCGGTCACCGACTATCTCCGCGAGACGCGCGGCATCAAGATGGGCGTGGTCAACATGACCATGTACCGCCCCTTCCCCGGCGACCTGATCGGCAAGATTCTGCAAGGCCGCAAAGCGGTCACGGTACTCGAGCGCACGGACCAGCCGCTGGCCGAAGATCTCCCATTGATCCGCGAAATTCGGGCCACGCTAATGAAGTGCGTCGAGAACGGCCAAAGCAACGGCAAGCAAGGCCTGCCCTACCCGCGCTACCCGGCCTACGCGAAGACCAAAGATATCCCGCCGCTTTATTCCGGCTGTTTCGGCATGGGTTCGCGCGATCTGCAACCGGAAGGCATCGTGGCCGCGGTCGAGAACATGCTGGAGGACGGCGATCGCCGAAAATTCTTCTATCTCTCGATCGATTTCGTGCACGACAAGGCCTTCACGCCCAAACAGGAAATCTTCCAGCAACAGTTGCTGGAGGGCTATCCCAACATTAAGGAACTGTCGATTAAGGGCAGCGAGAATCCGAACCTGTTGCCGGAAGGCGCAATCACGGTCCGCATGCACTCGGTCGGCGGCTGGGGCGCGATCACGACCGGCAAGAACCTGGCGATCACGCTGTATGACCTGTTGGGCTACGACATCAAAGCCAACCCGAAATATGGTTCGGAGAAAAAAGGGCAACCGACCACCTATTACATGTCGGCCGCGCCGGAACCGATCCGTATCAATTGCGAATACAATTACGTGGATGTGGTGCTCTCGCCCGATCCCAATGTGTTTAGTCACACGAATCCGCTGTTCGGTCTCAAGAAAGGCGGCGTCTTCATTATTCAGAGCGAATTGGATTCGCCGGAAGCCGTCTGGAAATCGATCCCGGCCACCAAACAGAAATTCATCATCGAAAACGATATCCGCGTCTTCTATCTCGACGCCTTCAAGATTGCGCGCGAGGAAGCGTCGGACATCGAACTGCAGTTCCGCATGCAGGGTATCGCCTTCCAAGGCGCCTTCTTCGCCTGCTCGCCGGTGATGGAATCGGCCAAGCTGACTGAGGAGAAGCTCTTCAACGCCATCCGCGCTCAGATCGAGAAGAAATTCGGCAGCAAGGGCGCGCGCGTGGTCGAAGACAACTTGCGCGTGGTGCGACGCGGCTTTGATCAGATTACGGAAATCACCGACAAGGAAATCACGCGTGAGCGTGAAGCGCCGATCAAACAGGAATCCGCTCTACCGGTGATGCTGAAGCGTATGCCGGCCAGCACCGATCCCAAGACTGATATCCATCGTTTCTGGGAACAGACTGGCTCGTTCTACTTGGGCGGTCGCCCGAACGATAACTTGGCTGATCCGTTCAACGCCATGAGCCTGATCCCCGCCAACACCGGCGTGTATCGCGACATGACGCAAATCCGCTTCAATCATCCCGAATGGATTCCGGAAAACTGCACCGCGTGCAGCGACTGCTTCACGGTCTGTCCCGATAGCGCGATCCCGGGTATCGCCTGCAGCGTTGGCGACGCCTTCGCCACCACCATTAAGCGGGTCGAAAAAGCCGGCCACACGGTCACCAAACTGCGGCGCGGCGTGCGCACGGTGGAGAAGAAGATGCGCGCCTCCACGCAAGGCGCGAACGGCAAGGCGGTTGATGTCGGGCCGTTACTGGAAGAAGCCATCACCGCCACCATCGCAGAGGCGCCTGAAGGGGAACGCAAAGAGTGGGAACAGGAGTTCGACTGGTTCCGTCAGGCCATGGGCCAATTCAAGTTCGCCCTCACGAAGCCCTACTACAATCAGAAGGAAAAGCAAGCGGCCGGTACCGGCGGACTATTCGCCATCACGGTCAATCCCTACACCTGTAAAGGCTGCATGCTGTGTGTCGACGTCTGTGACGATGACGCGCTGCGCGTGGTGACGCAGACCAAAGACTCGATCGAAACGCTGCAACGTGATTGGGATTACTGGCTCGACCTCCCGAACACGCCGGAAGAATACATCCGCATCGACGATTTTGATGAAAAGATCGGCGCGCTGGAAACCATGTTGATGGATAAGAGCGCTTATCAATCGATGGTTTGCGGCGACGGCGCGTGCACCGGCTGCGGCGAAAAATCCGTGCTGCACATCTTCACGGCTACCGTGACCACCTTGATGCAACGACGCGTCAAAAAACATGTCGAACGCATCAACGGACTGATCGAGCAACTGGAACAGCACATCAAGATGCAATTGGCGCAGACGGTGGACCTCAGCGATGCACCGAAAGTGCAACAGATCATCGAAGCCCACAAGACCGGTGACCTGAATTTATCGGCGCTGGCCGCTGAATTGGACACGGGTAAAGCGGGCTCGCCGTTGGATCAGGATTGGCTCTTCTGGGTGACAGGATTGCTGAAGCAACTGAAGGACTTGAAGTGGAACTATGAAGTCGGTCATACACAAAACGGCCGGGCCAACATGGGCTTCACCAATGCGACGGGCTGTTCGTCCGTGTACGGCTCCTCGTGGCCCTACAATCCGTATCCGTTCCCCTGGACCAATCACCTCTTCCAAGACGCGCCCTCCGTGGCGCTCGGCATCTTCGAAGGGCACATGGTCAAGATGGCCGAGGGCTTTAAGGCGATTCGGATGGCCGAAGCAGCGCTGAATGGCGAGACCGATCGCCAAAAGATGGAAGACGAGTTGCGCTACTACAACTGGTCCAAGTTCACCGACGACGAGTTCGAGCTCTGTCCGCCGGTGGTCGCCGTGGGTGGCGATGGCGCGATGTACGACATCGGATTCCAGAACCTGTCCCGCGCCCTGATGGCGGGACGGCCGATCAAGGTGCTGGTGCTCGATACGCAGGTCTATTCCAATACCGGCGGTCAAGCCTGTACCTCCGGCTTCACGGGGCAGATCTCCGACATGGCCCCGTACGGCAATGCGTGGCATGGCAAGACAGAGATCCGCAAGGAAATGAGCTTGATTGGCGCCGCGCATCGTTCCGCCTATGTCTTCCAAGGTAACTTGGCGAACTACACGCACATGATCGAGGGATTCATCGACGGCATCAACACGCGTCGGCCCGCCCTCTTCAACGTGTACACGGTCTGCCAACCGGAACACGGTGTGGGCGACGAAGCGACCTTCGCGCGCAGCAAGATGGCGCTGGAATCCCGCGCCTATCCGGTGCTGCGCTTCGATCCGGACGCTGGCGATACTTGGGAAGAGTGCCTCGACCTCGAAGGCAATCCGGCGCTCGACGATGATTGGCCGGTCTACGCTCTCAAATATGAGGACGAAGACGGCAACGAGCAAAGCATGGATATCCCCATGACCTTCGCCGACTTCGCGGTGCTGGAAGGACGCTTCCGGAAACATTTCCGCGTCGCGCCGCAGGACACGTGGAACGACAACATGATTCCGATCGCCGAATTCATCGAGTTGGCACAAGACGAACGCGAGGGCCTATTCCCCTACGTTTGGGCCGTCAACAAGAAGAACCGCCTGATCCGGGTCTTGGTAGCGGAGGAGCTGGTTCGCTCGACGGAAGAGCGTGCCCACTTCTGGCGCACACTGAAGTCGCTGGCCGGACTGACCAAGAAGGTCGATCCGGAAGCCATCGCCGCGCAAGTGCGCGCCGAGACGGCTCAGAAACTGGCCACGGGCTTGATGCAAATGCTCTCCGGGGAAGGCGGCGCAGCCGTATTGCCGTCCGCTCCCACAGCCGCCGGTGATGGTGGAGCCCCAGCGGCGGCACCCGCCGCTGGCGGGCATGAGCCGGTCTGGATTGATCGCAACGAGTGCACCTCCTGCGATGAATGCGTCAATATCAACCCGAAGATCTTTGCCTACGACGATGAAAAGAAGGCGTACGTGAAAGATCCCAAGGGCGGCCCGTTCAAGGACATCGTGCGATCAGCCGAGAAGTGCACCGGACAGTGCATCCATCCCGGCACCCCGCATGACCCGAATGAGAAGGGCCTCGATAAGCTCATCAAGCGGGCGGAGAAATACCAATAAGGCGGGGGACCGATCGGATTCCATGCTCAGCGACTTACAGCATAGCCTATTGAACGGCGGAAGTTTTGCCCACGGCATCCATCCGCCGGAGAATAAGCACTACACGGCGGACAAACCGATTACGCGGTTCCCGTTTCCGCCGGAGTTGACGTTGCTGCTATCGCAGCATTTTGGCAAACCGTCGAAACCGATTGTGCGACCCGGCCAGGAAGTGGTGCGGGGCGAACCGATCGCCGAAGCCGACGGCTTCATGTCGGTGCCCCTGCACGCACCGGCCACCGGCGTCATCCGCAAGATCGACTGGGCACCCACCCAGAAGGGCCCGCGGGTCCCGGCCATCTATCTCAAGGTGACGCCGGGCGACTCACAAGAAATCTTGTATGGTGCTCCACGCGAGATCGAACACCTCTCCCCGAAGGAGATCATTCAGGCCATCCAAGACACCGGCTTGGTGGGATTGGGCGGCGCCGCCTTCCCGACCCACGTCAAGATGTCGCCGCCGCCAGAACACACGGTCGACACCATTCTGATTAATGGTTGCGAGTGTGAGCCGTATTTGACGACGGATCATCGCTTGATGTTGGAGCAACCGGAAGCCTTGGTGCGCGGGACGCAAATCCTGATGCGAGCGATGGGTGCGCCGCGCGGCGTCATCGGTACGGAAGACAACAAGCGCGACGCCGCCGAGGCGATTGAGCGCGTGCTGCCGAAGGATGGCAGCGTGACCGTTAAGGTCGTGCCAACCAAGTACCCGCAAGGTGCGGAAAAGATGCTGGCAAAGGCGTTGGTCGGACGCGAGATTCCGTCCGGCCAATACCCGTCGTCGGTTGGACTCGGCGTCTTCAACGTCGCCACCACCAACCAGATCGGCACCCTGCTCCCGATGCAACGCGGCGTGATTGAACGCGTGGTCACCGTGACAGGACCCGGCGTGGATAAGCCGGGTAATTATCTGGTTGCACTGGGTACCCCGCTCCGTTTCATTTTGCAGCGGCTCGGCTATCACGGCTCGGCGAAATATTTGATCATGGGCGGCCCGATGATGGGGGATACCGTCTCATCCCTTGACGTGCCCATCACGAAGGGATGCGGCGGTATCCTTGTGCCGCGACCGGAAGACATCGACAAGCTGGCCCCGCGCCGGACGTATCCCTGTATCAACTGCGGAAAATGCGTCGAAGCCTGTCCGATGTTCCTCAACCCCGCCGCGCTCGGCAAACTGGCGGTTAAACGACAGTATGAAGACATGCTGGACTACAATCTGCTCGATTGCTTCGAGTGCGGGTGCTGTAGCTATGTCTGTCCCTCCAGCATTCCGCTGGTACAATATTTTCGGGTGTCCAAAGCGATGAACCGTGAACTCAAGGCGGCGGCGAAATGAGCGCATCCTCCGACAAACCGGTGCAACTGCATACCTCGCCGCACCTGCATCAGCCGTTGACGGTGGAGAAGATCATGCGGCACGTGGTCTATGCCATGCTACCGATCTGTGTGTGGTCCGTCTATCAGTTCGGGCTCAGCGTGTTGGCACTGCTGATCGTTTGTACGACGGTATGCATCGGCACCGAACACCTGATTTGTCGCTGGTCCGGCAAACCCAGCACGGTGAACGATTGGAGCGCCGCCATTACTGGGATTCTGTTGGCGCTGATCTTGCCGCCCGGTTTCCCGATCTGGATGGCTGTCGTGTCGGCGGTCTTCGGCATGGCCGTGGGCAAGATGTTTTGGGGCGGGCTGGGCTTTAACGTCATGAACCCCGCGCTGGTGGGACGCGCCTTCGCGCAAGCGGCCTTCACCGTGCCCATGACTACGTGGGTGCCCTCCATGGCACCGGGTCGCTTCACACAATTCATTCCGTCCACCTGGACGCCGCCCCTGATGGTGCCCCGCCCCATCACGCAATGGCTGGAGCAAGTAGCGGTCGACGGCTTCACCGGCGCAACGCCCTTGGCCTTGATGAAATACAATCAGGAATCGACCGAGACCCTCGCGCTGTTGACCGGCACCATCACCGGATCCGCGGGCGAAACATCGGCCCTGCTGATCCTGCTCGGCGGCCTCTATCTGATTGCGCGTAAAATGATGGATTGGCGAATCCCGGTCAGCATTCTGGGTTCAGCCTTCATCTTGTCCACCATCTTCTATTGGGTCGATCCCGCCGTTTATCCTTCGCCGCTCTTCACCCTCTTCGCGGGCGGCTTGATGCTGGGCGCGGTGTTCATGGCTTCGGACATGGTCGGATCACCCGAAACCGCTAAGGGCGCGTGGATTTACGGCACGCTGATCGGCGTACTAACGGTGATCATTCGCCTGTTCGGCGGCCTGAATGAGGGCGTGATGTACGCCATTCTGTTGGGCAACGCCGCCTCCCCGCTGATTAGCAAGATGACGCAGCCGCGCAAATACGGCGCGATCAAGAAACGGGAGGCCAAGGCATGAGCGAGATGAGTACGCCATCCGCTGTTGCGCCGCCAGCCATGCCGTCCCCACTGCGCCTGATCGCGACCTTGGGCCTGATCGCCATGCTGTCGGGCTTCACCATCGTGCTGATTTACCAAATCACGCTGGAACCGATCGCCCGCAATCATCGCGAAGCGCTCGAGCGCGCGGTGTTTGAGGTTCTGCCCGGCGCAGTTGCACGCGCCAATTTCGCCGTCGACGACGGTGCCCTGGTGCGATTGCCTGACGACGAACTCGCGGCGGCCGAGCTATTTGCTGGCTTTGATGCCGAGGGCAACTTGATCGGCGTAGCCATCGAAGCGGCCTCGCGCGGGTATGCCGACGAGATCCGTGTGCTCTACGGCTATGCCCCGGATCGCGAAGCAATCATTGGCTTCACCGTGCTGCAAAGCTCGGAAACGCCGGGATTGGGCGACAAGATTGAGACAGATCCACGGTTTCTGGCAAATTTCGAAGCGCTCGACGTGCAACTGGACGAAACCGGCGAGGCCTTGGCCAATCCGATCCGGCCCGTCGCCGAGGGTGCCAAGACGCAGCCCTGGGAAATCGATGGCATCACCGGCGCCACGGTCAGTGCGGTGGCCGTCGCGCGCGCCCTGCGCGAAAGCACCGAGACCTGGGTGCCATTGATTTTCGCCAATCAAGATGAACTCGCGGAGGATGCTGAATGAGCCCCACCTCATCCACCGATACACCGATGACCGCCACCACCTTCACGGAAGGCTTGTGGAAGGAGAACCCGGTCTTTGTGATGTTGCTGGGCCTCTGCCCCGCCCTCGCCGTCAGCAACACCGCGGTCAACGCCTTGGCGATGGGCATCGCCAGCACCTTCGTATTGCTGGGATCCAGCCTCTTGATTTCGTTGCTGCGCAACTTGATTCCCAAACAAGTGCGCATCGCCTCCTATATTATCATCATTGCCACCTTTGTGACCGCGGTGGACTACATTATCCATGCCTTGAGTCTGGAGCTATACAACGCGCTGGGCGCCTTCATTCAATTGATCGTGGTGAATTGCGCGATTCTGGGACGCGCCGAAGCCTATGCGTCCAAACACAAGGTCAGCCACGCTGTTGTCAATGGCTTCGGCATGGGGCTCGGCTTCACGTTGGCCTTAGTGCTGGTGGGTGGCGTGCGCGAGATTCTCGGCTTTGGCACCCTGTTCGGCGTCTCGCTGTTTGGGGCCCAGTTCCAGCCGTGGGCGGTCTTCATTTTGCCGCCTGGCGGCTTCTTGGTGCTTTCCTTATGGCTGGTGCTCTTTGCCGCTGTGCGACGTAACCGCGAACGGAAGGAGGC
>SLAD01000355.1 GCA_007126995.1 Kiritimatiellia bacterium
AGGAGAGGACGCCGGCGCGTACCTTCATGCCGCCATGGCATATGCCCGTCATGGTAGCCTCCGGTTTCCCGATCCCGGACTCGATATGATCCCGGCAGAGGATCGCCAACTTTTCCGGTATGGTCATGCCGGCTTTCTGCTCACCAAAGACGCGGCGCTGTGGGCGCGCGACGACACAATGGCCGAGGTCGGGCCGCATTTTTTCCCAGGCTATTCCATTTTGCTGGCTGCGCCCATCGCCGTGGGCTTCCCCTACGGTGCGTTTTGGGTATCTCCTTTGCTTGCGATCATGACGGGCTTGATCGTGGGCTTGTGTGCGATTCGGCTGACGAACTCGCCCTGGATGGGGGCGCTGGCGGTTGCGCTCTATGTACTGAATCCCGTTGTGGCCTGGAATGCCCGCTGCCTGCGCGCCGAATGGCCGGCATCCTTTCTGGTCATGGCCGGTATCTACCTGTGGCTAAGTGATGCCGTCCTGAAAAAACGACACCCGCTGATTGTGGGGCTGCTCTCCGGTTTGGCATTGTCCGTCGCCCCGCTGTTCCATATTACGGCCATGTATGTCCTCATTCCCGCCGTAGTCCTTGGTTTGTGGAACACCGCGCGCGCCCGCTTTTGGCTGGCGTGGTGGGCGGGCATCCTGATCGGCATTGGCCTGTTCACCGCCCAATTACTATGGGTTACCGATCCCTATTGGATACTGGACAACCTTTGGGGAGCAGCCATGAGGGCGCGTGTGATTGTGCTCATTGCGGGGCTGATAGCACTGGTGCTCGTCCTAAGGTGGGCTGCGGGTATTGTTCGATCTCGTTTCGAAATGACGTGTCATCTCCCTCGACTGCTGAGCGGCTTGTTGGCGATTGGCTATTTTCTTGTCGTCCTCTACACCCTGCGATATCGCACGGAGACGGGCGTTATACCTGGCCTGCCGGCATGGACCGCAAATTATCTCAGCCTGACGGACTTCGAGGGGGTGCACGTCATGGTGTCCCGTATGGCGCTGCTGGTTGCTTTGATCGGGCTGCCCGTGATGTGCACGCGCCAAGCCCCATTTGGCCGTTGGCTGTTCCTGCTGCTGGGGCCGGCCAGCGCCACAATTGGGTGGACGTTCAACTTTATGTTCGAGACGCGGCGCATGGTGACCTTCTTGG
This sequence comes from Kiritimatiellia bacterium, assembly GCA_007126995.1. Lineage (GTDB taxonomy): Bacteria > Verrucomicrobiota > Kiritimatiellia > SLAD01 > SLAD01 > SLAD01. The sequence goes on from SLAD01000355.1 coordinate 1,152, forward strand.
TTCCCTTGTTGATTTTGGCCAGTGTGGTTTTGATCATGGCCTTGTCGCGCGCGTGCATCCGGGTCCTGCGTCACACACGGCCGGGCACGATTGTACATCCGGCGTGGTCCGCTGCGATCGCCGCGGGCTTGGCTGTTTTGCTTGTTCTTGCCGGATGGCGTGATCGCGAGCATTTGTTTACGACGTGGAATTATCGCGGTGCATACGCCTTCTACGCGTCCTTGGCCGATCACATAGCGGAGGAAGCAGATTTCATCTTTGCGGAATACACGCAGAGTGCCGTTCCTGTGGAACGGCTGTCGCGGCTTCCGATGCTGCCGTTGGCATGGGGGTATCGCACGGAAGACGAGTACCGAGCCGCAGAGCAAGTTCTTTATCGCTTGGTCAGGGACAACCCTGAACAGAGGCATGTCTTGATCACCCCGTTTCAAGGCGCGATCCCGCCGGAACTCGATTCGCGGTGGATATGCACCGAACAACTGAAGAGCCAACGGTTGGACCGGGCGCGACGTCAGGTTCCGGGCGGACCCCACCCCTTTCACCGAACACTGCATGTATATCGGGTGACTGCGGCACAGGATGCTGTCGGTATGTTTCCCTATCAGCGCCTCATGGGCGCCGGCGATTTCGGTTTTGCCGGTCATGCCAATCGTATGCCCAACCGTACGCTCGATATGCCCGCGATTGCGCTGGAGCCACAACGGCCGCAGACCTTGGCCGACCTGCTGGTGGAGGTGCCCGCTACCGGACGATTGAAGCTGGTGCTCTACCTTGGAGAGGAGGCGTCCGCCGTCGAGCGTGAGGGCCTGCTCGAAACGGAGCCACCGGCGCGCTCCCTCGGAGGAGGATGGTACGTGCAGGCAATCGAATGGGGGCAAGGAGGGCATCCGCAGGATCGTACGATCACGGCGACCGTTGATGCCTGGCTCGTGGATGCCTTTGTTTTTGACGACCAAGCAAAACCGCTTCGCATGACGTTGTCTCCGGCGCAGACGGTAGAATGGGGCATGCGCGGCATCGAGGCGCGCTGGATGCGCGCTGCCGGACGTTTGGCCGTGCCGGTGGACGAGCAACAGCGTTGGTTATGGTTGCTGGCCAGCGCCGGTCACGAGGAAGCCGCATCACCGACCATCACATGGACGCGACCCGATTTGGACGATTGGAGCGCTGAACAGCCGGTTCAAGCCGGTTGGCGTTGGTACGTGTTCCCGTTGGCCCCTGCCAGCCCCGCTCGGACTGTTTGGTATGATGTTAGCATCGAACCGGCCTGGAACCCCGAATTGCGAGGTTATCCCGATGATCTCGGATTAATGATGTATCGGTTGAGCGTCTACTGATAGCATGTTGGATTCAGTTCCATCCGGGGAGCAGAGGGTGTCGCATACATGATGAAAGGAAATGATTCAGTTCCGCCCGCCCGCCAAGGCATTCGCGCGTTGTTTCTGAGTGATCACTTGGGGCATGCCGATGGCGCGGTACATGGCGCCTCCACGTACTTCCTGAACGTGTTGCCGACACTGCAACAGCACGTCGCCCATCTTTCCGTTGCCTTCTTGCGTGATCGGCATGCCGTTGCCGCTGAGTTGGAGGCGCAAGGGGTTCACCCGATCTTTTTTGATCGCGGCAAGTGGGATGTGCGCGCGGTTTCCGACGTTCAAGCACTTATGCGGCGGGAGCAGGTGGAGCTGATTCATGCGGCCGGCATGAAAGGCATTCTGGCAGCCAAAATGGTCGCGCGCCGAAGCGGCATTCCGCTCATCATGCACCTGCATGACGCCAATCCGGTGAGTGCCGTGATCCGGCGACTGCAAGTGGTGTCGAGGCACGTCCCCGCCGCCTGTATTTGCATATCGGAGGCGGTCGCCCAATACGCGCGGTCCGCCTTGGGCGTGCCGCAATCGACCATCACCGTCCTCCCCAACCCGCTGCCGGATGATGCCTTCGCGCCGATCGAGGCACCGGCTTGGAGCGAGTTGGGATTAACGGAAATGGCCGATGCATCAGCGGTCATCGGAGTCATCGGGCGTTTGTCCGATGAGAAGGGACATGAGCAACTGATTCAAGCCGCTGCTCCATGGTTTGCGCAGCATCCCCAAGCGCGTCTGCTCGTGGTGGGCGACGGCCCCTTGCGGGCCGCATTAACGCAACAGGTGAATGAACGTGGATTGGCGCAGAACATATATTTCCTGGGGCATCGCAGCGATGTGCGCCGTATCATCGCCGGGCTGGATACGGTTGTTGTGCCCTCGCACAAAGAAGGACTGGGCTATGTGGCGCTGGAAGCCATGGCGGCTGGTTGCCCTGTCGTGGCGACGGCCGTGGGCGGTTTGCCCGAGGTGATCGAGCACGAGGTTTCTGGGATGCTGGTCCCAGATGGAGATATCAAAGCGTTGTTCACACAAGTCGATCACGTGATCGATGATCCGGGGCTTGCGCAGCAGTTGCGCGAAGGTGGTCAACAGCGGGCACGCAGCTATGCCCTGAAGCCGCATATTGATCAATTGATCAAACTATATTCGGGAGTGTTGGGCTCATGAACCTCGCGTTGACCTGGCGGAAGAATTGGCCGGACGTGCGCGCGGCGCTCGGACAAGGATGGCCCTCCTTCGTGTGGGAGCGCAGCCCGGAGGGACTGGTCGATGGCGTGCCCGTCTTTTGCTATCACGTGATCGACGATAGAAAGCTAGAGACGGATTTACAATTCTTGTCGCAGAATGGGTACCGCACTTTGACGGCGACGAGCTTGTTGGAGGTGTTGTCGGGCGAGGCAGAAATGCCGGATCGCGCGGTGGTGCTGACGGTGGATGACGGCGCGCACAATTTGTACGAGACGATCTTCCCGGCCCTGCAACAGCATGACTTCCATGCCATCGCCTTTGTCGCGCCTGCCTTTCATCGAGAACGCTATGATGTACCTGATGATCGGCGCCCGTGCACCTGGGATGAGCTGCGCGAGATGCAGCAGTCGGGCCATGTTAATGTGCAAGCCCATACCTGGTCACACCGTTATATCCCGAACTGGCCGGAACCGCTCGATCTGGCAGGGATCGATCCGGCTTATAGTCGTGCGATTCAGCAGGCTGAGCCGCTGACGCTGGAGGCGGATTTGGCCAAGGCTAAACTGACGCTGGAAGACGCGTTGGGAAGCGTCATCGCACATTTGGCGTTCCCGATGTATGAAGGTACGGCTGATGCAGTGCGACTTGCTCAGTCGCTCGGCTATCAATCGTTTTGGTGGGGCACCAAACCGGGCCGAAAGGGAAACCGGCCGGGCACGAGGCCGACCGGTATTGTGCGACTCAGTGCGGAATTTATTCGCCGTTTACCGGGCGATGGACGCATTAGCTTGAAAGAGATTGCCCAACGCCGTTTTCGCTGATCAGCGCCATGTATCCGTGATTAAATTGCTGCGTTCGCGGCCGTCGGCGGAAGTCCAGGCAAAGGCCACCGGCGTGCCCCGGGCGGGCGGGCGCAGCCCATTGTAGCCACCCGAAATATTGTGCAGCGTCTTCAGCCCTTGGCCACCCGTGGTGATCCATTCAAACTTGCCGCCCACCCAGCGCGATCCATCCCAGACGAAGAAATGCCCCAGTGCGTTGCCGTTCCATGGATAATGATCCCAGGAAAAGCGCACGAATTGTCCATCGCTAGTGATCTCTCCGTCCAGTGTCATCACTTGAACGGCCCCCGCAGCCGAGGGGCCTTGGGCGGTGTGCCAGCTAATCGCATCCCACTCCGCTTGATCGCTGGATACAGTCGCCTCGCCCGATGTGCCGCTGGAGGAGGAAGACGACGAACCCGAATCAAATAGACACCCTGCCACCAGAAATAATCCCAACAATAAACTCGATAACATCCACTTCATTCGTATCTTCTCCTTCAAAAAACAATTAGAGCTGTCGGATCACCTTGGCCGGCACGCCGCCGACCAGTGTGTCCGGATCGATATTTTGGGTCACCACCGCCCCGGCCGCTAGCACGGCATGGTGTCCAATGGAGACGCCATCTAATACCACAACATGTGCCCCAAGCCAACAGTTCGATCCAATAATCGTTGGCCCCTCGGTAATCGTGCCGCTTTGTTCGGCGAAGGGGATATCCGGCGTGCTCAAATCGTATTGCCCGCCGCTTAAAATGTAGCTAAACGCGGCGATCATCGTTTGATCCCCGATTGTAATGCAGTTGCAAGAGAAGAGCTGGCAATTGGAAGATATATTCACTCCTGTGCCCAGCGCGATATCGCCATTCTTGCAGTAAATGATGGTGTTGCGGCCGATATAGACATCGTCATCCACTTTAATCCCGCGATTGTCATCTCCCTTGGCGTCGATCACGACATGGTCATCGAGGATAACGCCATTGCCCAGTCTGACCTTGTGCGCGTGGCGAAGCGTGAGGTTTTTGCCGAATATCACCTTTTTCCCGCAGGAACCGAAAAGCGAAGGATAGAGTAGTTTGCGTAAGGCCAAACCCAGCGCGCCGGATACGCCGGCGGTCAAGGTTACGATGAGCTCGGCTTTGATCACGTACCATAGGGAGCAATCCCCGTAATAGAGGTCACGATAGGCGCGAAACGCTGATTTCCGTTCGCCCTTCAAGGCGTCTTTTACCTTGTAGTTGGACGCCGACTGGGCGGCTGATTTGGACTCGTCTGTCATGGCCGAAAGCGTAACGGCTCCTTGTTCATCGGGCAATACCCGTGTTTGTTTTCCGGTTCCCGGGACCAGGTGTAGCGTCCTCGTCTACGGAAGCAATTCGCTCAATTCCGCAGCCAGATTTCGGCGCTGTTCTTGTTCGATACGGCGTTGTTGAGAGGTTAGGACTTCCTTGCGCAAGTCGGCATCTGTCAGCGTCAAATGCATGAGCCCCGCCAACCGCTCGGCGGTGAGGTCGGCGTACGCGATACCGGCGTTGCCCATGGCTTCCGGGGTGCCGCCGGTTCGTCGGCTGATGACCGGAACGCCTTTGTGCATGGCTTCCAACAGCGGCAGGCAATAGCCTTCATGGCGACTGACATTAACAAAGAGTTGGGCATTGGCGTAGTAGGTCGCCAAGCCGGAGGGCGAAGCAAAGCCCTCAAAGCATACATTGGGAACCCGCAAGTCGTGGGCTAATAAGCGCAGGTACGTAAAATATTTCGGTGCGCTTCTTGGCGACCCAACAATGAGCAATCGACTGAAGGGATTATAACAGGCGCGGTAAATCGCGAACGCCTCGATCAGTTCCTCAACGCATTTGTTGGGTGCGATTCGTCCTACACACAATATCGTGGTCAATGGGGCGCTCAGTCGGGCTTGGACTTCCGGATCCGGTGGACGGTCGAGCGCGGACGCTACAAAGGGCAGGGGAAACAGGCGCGTCTGGGGGACGCTGGCAGCCTTCAATTCCTCCGCGTTGAAGGCGGAAACCGTCCACACCGCTGCCGAGGCCTGAGCCAATTCGGGCAACAGGGCGCGGCTTTTTTCCAGCGCTTGCTGAATGGTGTCGCTGTATCCCCGGAAGTAATCAGCGGGCGTAATGTTGTGGTAGAGAAGAATCTTCCGCGCCGCACATGAACGGAAGACATCCGTCGCGTAGGTATACATACCGTAATGATGGATCGCGACGTCATCACCGGTTCCTTTATACGTCCGGATATCCTGGCAGTGTTCCCGTGTGGCCGGATCCATGTGTTCCGGCAAGGCATACAGTTCCGAGTCGTAACCCAGTTCACGTAACGCATCGCGGATCGCAAACGCGGCATGGGACGTGGCATCGCCATCGGCGATGCCGGCAAGCAGCTGGTCGATGCGTGGGCGCGGCTTATTCATTGCCCGTCGACGCGCCTAATCGGCTCTCCAGGTGTGCAATCCGTTGTTCAAGGCGGCGCACGCTGTCTTCATGTTGTCGCTGCTGAAACTCGATCGCGCTACCGAGCACGAAGTTGATGTCGTTTTGCTGACCAGCCATGTAGTCGTGCTGATAGCGGCAGATCTTCCAGAGGCTCTTTTTCAGTTTCGCCCAGAAGCGCCCCGCAAAGCTGTTACGGTGGGGCACTTCAAAGTCGACTGTCACCAGGTGCTCCCGGTCGCGCAGGAGCCGGATCAGCGTGTCCATGTAGTCCGCCTCCGTAGCACACTTGGTGAGCGCCATGGCGGGACGACGTTGCAGGGCTTGCAACTGTTCGGGTGTGAGGGATGTTGATCGTGCCAAAGCATCCAGTTGGGCGAGTCGTGTTTCGGTGCAATCTTTGCCGGCCACCTGTAAACGCGGGGTCATGTCTCGATTTCCCATGTGTTTTGGAGGTGTACCAGGCCGGGGCGATCAGAGTCGTCCATCACCCGGAACGCCAGCCAGTCCTCCAGACGGTGGTACTGAACGGAGTGATCCCACGAATGCACGGATACCGACAAAAAGAAATTCCCGGCCTTCAGTGTCAGGGGATCGACGGTGAGCCGGACCACGCCCTCTCCTGAGATCGCCTCGATGGGGTACGCCTCGAGCTGCGTGTTGGATCCGAATACGTAAACACCGTTCGCCGTTTTTATACTGAACCCAAACACAGGCGTTTCAATCCGCTCATGCGCCGAATAGTGAATCTCAACGCGCATCGGGTGGCCGGATTTCAGCTCCGCGGTCTCCATGCCCCGATCATCCAGCAGGCGTACGTTCTTAATTTCAGCTTGGCGGGTGCCATACTCCTCAACCCGCAACATCCCGATATGTAGCATGTACGTTTTAAGATAGCTGAAGATGACATCTCTGGGCGGACCGCGCTCTGCCAAGCGGCCCTCCAAAATCAAGAGCGCTTCGTCACAAAATTGCTCTACGGTGTCGAGTGCATGCGACACGAGTAGGAGTGTTTTGCCCTTCTTCTGGAATTCGCGGATGCGTTGCAGGCACTTGGTCTGAAACGCAATATCGCCCACCGCCAGCACTTCATCGATCAAGAGAATATCCGGATCGATTTCCACCGCAACAGCGAAGCCGAGGCGAACATACATGCCGCTTGAATAGTGTTTCACGGGCATGTCGATGAATTCCTC
>SLAD01000313.1 GCA_007126995.1 Kiritimatiellia bacterium
CTTCTCCTGCTCTTCCTCTTTCGCTTCCTTGTCCGCTTTGTCGGGTTCCGATTGCTTGTCGACCTCTGACTCCGCCTCTTCCTTGGCGGTTTCTTCAGCGCCCTTCGACTTGTTGTCCTTGTCTTCTTCCTCGTCGCCCTCAGCGTCCGAAGCTTCAATCGTCAAGGCCACTTGCCCCGGCTTTATTGTATCGCCCGCACTGATATGGACCTTGACGATCTTGCCGGCCACATCGGAGGGAACCTCAATCGTGGCCTTGCCCGTTTCGAGTTCCGCAACGGAATCATCTTTGGCAATCACGTCGCCCTCTTTTACGAGCAGGGAGATCACCTCACCCGTATCGACGTTGTCGCCCAAGTTGGGAATCTTAAATTCAGTCGCCATGTACGTGTTCCTTTCCCTATTAGGAGATCATCGGGTTGGCTTTTTCCGGATCAATATCCAGATCCTTGATCGCTTTCGCCACCACCGTCGGCTTCAGTTTACCCTGACGCGCCAGCGAGTGGAGTGTCGCCACAACGACGTAGCGCGCATCGACCTCAAAGAAGTCGCGCAGCGCAGTGCGGTTTTCGCTGCGTCCAAAGCCATCGGTTCCCAGCGAGTGCAGCGGGCCGGGCAACCAGCGGGCGATCGAGTCGGGCAGCGTCTTGACGTAGTCGGACGCGGCCACGAAAACACCCGGCTGCTGACCAAAGCAGCGGGTCACATAAGGCATCTTCGGCTCATCGGCCGGGTGCAGCATGTTGTGCCGCTCGATATTCTTGGCGTCACGCCGCAGTTCCTTGTAGGAGGTAACCGACCAGACATCGGCCTGCACCTTGTATTTGTCGGCCAATATCTCTTGCGCCTTCAAGACCTCGTTCAGGATGGCTCCGCTACCGAGTAGCTGGGCCTTTAGTTCCGATTTCTTGATCTTCGAGGGGCGAATCTTGTACGCGCCCTTCAAAATACCTTCCTCGTGTCCTTCAGGCATTGCCGGCATCGGATAGTTCTCATTCATTACCGTGATGTAGTAGAAGATATCCTCCTTATCCACGTACATGCGCCGGATGCCGTCTTTGATGATCACCGCCAGCTCGTAGGCGTAGGTCGGATCATAGGCCACCAAGTTAGGCACGGGGTAGGCGAGCAAGTGGCTATGGCCGTCTTGGTGCTGCAACCCTTCGCCTGCCAGCGTGGTGCGGCCGGCGGTGCCGCCCAAGAGGAAGCCCTTGCAGCGCATATCTGCGGCCGCCCAAATCAAGTCGCCGATGCGTTGGAAGCCGAACATCGAGTAGTAGATGAAGAACGGGATCGTGTTGACGCCGTGATTCGCGTAGGCGGTGCCGGCCGCGATGAAGGAGGACATGGAACCGGCCTCGGTGATGCCTTCCTCCAGCAATTGACCGTCCTTCGACTCTTTGTAGTACAACAGGCTGTCAGCATCCACCGGCTCGTAAAGCTGCCCCGCGTGCGCGTAAATGCCAACCTGGCGGAACAGCGCCTCCATGCCGAAGGTGCGCGCCTCGTCCGGCACGATCGGGACAATCAGTTTACCCAGCTCTTTATCTTTTAGGAGCTTGGTCAGAATGCGCACTGCCACCATGGTAGTGGACGCCTCGCGCCCGTCGGTACCCTTGTAGAACTCTTCGAACACATCCTCTTTGGGGGACTTGACCGAAACCATGGTCGTGCTGCGCTTGGGCAGATAGCCGCCCAGCGCCTTGCGACGCTCATGCAGGTACTTGATCTCGGGGCTGTCCTCGGGCGGGCGATAGAACGGCGCTTTGCCGACTTCCTCGTCTGAAATCGGAATGCCGAAACGCGAACGGAACGTGGCCAGTTCCTCTTCGTTCAACTTCTTCTGCTGGTGAGTGATGTTCTTGCCTTCACCACTCTCGCCCATGCCGTATCCCTTAATGGTCTGGGCCAGAATGACCGTGGGCTGGCCTTTATGCTCCATGGCAGCTTTGTAAGCCGAATAGACCTTTTCGGGATCATGACCGCCGCGGCGCAGCCGCTCGAGCTTGTCGTCGCCCAGATGCTTCACGATATCCAGTAGTTCCGGGTACTTGCCAAAGAAGTGCTTGCGGATGTAGTCGCCCTTGGAAACGGTGTACTTCTGATACTGGCCGTCGACGACCTCGCCGAACCGCTTCACGAGTAGCCCGTCTCTGTCGGCCATCAGGAGCGGATCCCAGTCGCCGCCCCAGATGACCTTGATCACATTCCAGCCGGCGCCGCGGAACGCCGCCTCCAGCTCTTGGATGATCCGGCCATTACCGCGCACGGGGCCGTCCAGCCGCTGCAGGTTACAGTTAATGACGAAATTAAGGTTGTCGAGCTGCTCGCGAGCCGCCAGCGTGATGGCGCCGAGCGTTTCGGGCTCATCGGTTTCGCCGTCGCCGAGGAACGCCCAGACTTGCTGATCGGTTGGCTCGCGCAGGCCGCGATCTTCCATGTAGCGGACAAAGCGGGCGTGATAGATCGACATGATGGGGCCCAAGCCCATTGACACCGTGGGGAAACGCCAGAAGTCCGGCATCAGCCACGGATGCGGATAGGAGGAAAGACCTCCGCCTGGAGCCAGTTCACGGCGGAAATTGGTGAGTTTATCCGCCGATAGCCGGCCTTCCAGAAAGGCGCGGGCGTAGATGCCGGGGCTGGCATGGCCCTGAAAATAGACCAAATCGCCGGGATGATTGTCGTTCGCCCCGCGGAAGAAGTGATTGAACCCGACCTCATACAGCGTCGCTGCGGAGGCATACGTCGAAATGTGTCCTCCGACGCTAGGATCGGCCTTGTTGGCGCGTACCACCATGGCCATCGCGTTCCAGCGCAAAATCGACTTAATGCGCCACTCGATTTCGCGATTACCGGGGTAGGGGGGTTGGTCATCAAAATGGATCGTATTGATATATGGGGTGTTGGCCGTGAAAGGCAGTTGCACGCCGGACCCATGTGCCCGGATTTCCATCTCGCGCAATAGCTGCTGTACGCGGCCGGGACCGGAAAGCTTCAGCACATCTTCCAGCGATTCCAACCACTCGCGCGTCTCGATGTCGTACGCCTCTACCGGTTTATCGGATACATCACTCATAAATCTCCCCTGAAAAAAGCCCTAACGATTGCTGCGCACACGCCCATATGGCGCAACTGATGTGCATACCATAATCATTACGGCGAAAAGGGCAAATTGAAAAAGCGGATGGACCGCACGGGGAATGCTGTATACTTGTCATCAACCAGCGATATGGGGCCGGACCAATATTTTGGCCGCTGCGTTGCTGCCCAGCACCACCGTTTTATCTTTAGGGAGACGCACCTCAACAGAATCCGCCAAGGTATTGAGGCTGCTTACATTGATTTGGGTGCCGGGGACCAAGCCGTGTCGCTCGATATATTGCAGAAATTCGGGATCTTGATCGGACACGCGGGCAACAATGGCCTGATCGCCACTCTTGCAGCTCATTAGAGGGAGTATCGCTTGTTCGGCGATATCGCCCTGGGAAGTGGGGATCGGATCGCCGTGCGGGTCGTATTGGGGATGGTTCAGCAGGGCGTCCATGCGGTCCAGCACCTTGTCCGAGACCACGTGCTCCAGCAACTCCGCTTCCTCGTGCACCTGCGACCAGTCCAGCCCCAAGACATCCACCAAAAAGGCCTCAATAATGCGGTGTCGGCGCAAGACGTGGAGGGCGAGCCGAGCGCCGCCCTCAGTCAGGCGGATGCCACCGCGCGGCTCATATTCGACCAATCCCGATTCAGCCAACGTTTTCACCATTGCCGTGGCGGTGCCCGGCACCACGTTCATCGCGGCCGCTAATTGGCCCATCGGCAGCAAATCCGCAGCCCGACTTTGTTGCTGCAGATAGATCTGCTTCACATAATTCTCGACGGTACTGGTCGGCATGAGCAGGAGGGTTGCCCAATTCTTTGCTGAATACAATATAAAAAATAAATCTCGTGTTGCAATATGTAGATGTTTTGAGTAATCAAAATAGTATGAAACGATTCATTTCTCTATTGTGTGGTCTATTTCTTGTCACTGGCTGCGGGCAGGCGCCCGATACGGTCGATGCCGAGCGTGAGGGTTATACCGTGGTCGGAACGACGGGCATGATCGCGGATTTGGTGCGTGAGGTGGTCGGGGACAGGGCTGAAGTGGTGGCGCTGATCGGGGAAGGGATCGATCCGCACCTGTACAATCCCACCCGTTCCGATGTCGCCAAACTGCTAGCCGCCGACGTCATCTTCTACAACGGACTGCTCTTGGAGGGGCGGATGTCCGATGTGTTGGTCCAAGTCGCGCGACAAGGCAAGCCGGTGTTTGCGGTTACGGAACTGATCGATCCAGAGTACCTGCTGGAGTCGGATGAAATGGAGGGCTACGCGGACCCGCATGTCTGGATGGATGTGGGGGCCTGGATGCAAGCCCTCGATGTGATCGTGCGGGAACTCAGCCGATTCGACCCGGAGTACGCCGAGCAGTACGCAGAAAACGCGGCGGCGTTTCGGGAAGAATTGCGCCGCTTGGATGAGTACGCCAAAACGGCGATCCGATCCATCCCCGAGTCGAATCGCATCCTGGTCACCGCACACGATGCCTTCAGCTATTTCGGGCGCGCCTATGGCATTGAGGTACGCGGGATTCAAGGGATCTCGACGGAGTCGGAGGCGGGCCTTCAGGATATCGTTCGACTGATCGATATGATTGTGGAACGGCAAGTGGGTGCGGTCTTTGTCGAAACCAGTGTGTCGGACAAGAACGTGCGGGCGCTGGTGGAAGGCGCACAGCGGCGCGGACATCAATTGGCGATTGGCGGGTCACTCTTCTCGGATGCGATGGGCGCCGCCGGCACCTATGAAGGCACCTACATTGGCATGCTGGACCACAACATCACCACCATTGCCCGGGCGCTTGGCGGGGAGGTCCCTGTCCGCGGACTGAACGATAGGCTGCAGCCATGAATTTTGCGCGACGACTGCATGCCGGCTCAGCGGAGGCAACGGTTGGTGGAAGTCACCAGGCGTCGCTGCCGCTGGCGATCGACGATATGACGGTAGCGTATGACCGGAAGCCGGTCTTGTGGGATGTGGATCTCGATTTACCCGCCGGGCAGGTGATCGGTATTGTCGGCCCGAACGGTGCGGGCAAGAGCACCTTGATGAAGGCTGCGCTCGATTTGATCCCGAAGCTTTCTGGACGCGTTTTATTTTACGGCCAACCGTATGCCAAGCAGCGCCATCTCGTGGGGTATGTCCCTCAACGCGAAACGATCGATTGGGATTTTCCGGTCAGCGCGCTGGATGTGGCCGTTATGGGGTGCTATGGCCGAATCGGTTGGTTCCGGCCGGTACGTCGACAGGACCGGGAACAGGCGATGTCGGCGCTCAGCCGGGTGGGTATGGCGGATTTTGCCAAGCGCCAAATCAGTCAGTTGTCCGGCGGCCAGCAGCAACGCGTTTTTCTCGCACGGGCGTTGGCACAGGACGCTCAAATCTATTTTATGGACGAGCCGTTGGCGGGAGTGGATGCGGCCACGGAGAAGATGATCGTTGCGCTCTTGCACGAGCTGCGTTCGGCGGGTCGCACGGTGGTGGTCGTGCACCACGACCTGCAAACGGTGGCGGAATATTTCGATCAGGTGGTGCTGTTGAACATGCGGGTGGTCGCCGCAGGCCCGACGGGCGCCACCTTCACGCCGGAAAATCTGGAAAAGACCTACGGTGGCCGGCTCACCCTGCTGGATCAAGCCGCCCAAGCCGTGGCCAACCCTGACATCCAATCCAGTTCATGAACCACCGCCTTGCCCAGCTTCGAATCGGCGCGCTCTCGGCGATTACTCTACTGAGCAGCGTGACCGATGTTTCGGCCGACACGTGGCAATCAGACGTATGGCGTGTGTTGCGACTGCAGGACTACAATACGCGCGTTGTGCTGCTGGGCACCTTGATCCTCGGCATCGCCTGCGGTGTCGTCGGCACCTTCACGTTGTTGCGCCGTCGCGCGCTGATCGGCGATGCGGCCAGTCACGCCACGCTGCCGGGCCTGGCGATTGCGTTTATGATCATGGCTGCGCGGGGCGGCGATGGAAAGTTTCTGCCGGGGCTGCTGCTGGGGGCGACGATTGCCGGGTTGCTCGGAATGGGAACCATCCTGCTGATTCGCCATACCACGCGACTGAAGGAGGATGCCGCGCTCGGCATCGTGCTGAGCGTGTACTTCGGTTTCGGCATGGCGCTGCTGGGCGTTATTCAGAAAATGCGAACCGGACACGCCGCCGGGCTTGAGGCCTTCATCTACGGCAAAACGGCATCCATGCTGGCCGCCGATGCGTGGCTGATTGCGGGCATGGCCGTGATCGTCATGGTGGCCTGCGCGCTGCTTTTCAAAGAGCTGGCCCTGCTGTGCTTCGATCAAGAATACGCCGCTGCGCGCGGCTATCCCGTCCGGTTACTGGATATCGCCTTGATGATGTTGATCACGTTGGCGGTGGTAACGGGGTTACAGGCGGTTGGACTCATTCTGGTGATTGCTTTGCTTATCATCCCACCGGCGGCGGCGCGCTTTTGGACCAATCATCTCGGCTACATGTGCCTGATTGCTGCGCTGATCGGCGGCATCAGTGGCGTGATCGGGGCGGGCATCAGTGCCATGGCCGCGCGCTTGCCGGCCGGCGCCATCATTGTGGTGGTGGCGGGCGTATTCTTCTTCATCAGCATGATTATTGGACCTGCCCGCGGAATGCTCTATCGTGGCTTGCACGCCTATTCACTGCGGAGAAAGACCGGAGAACAGCATTTGCTGCGGGTCTTGCACGAGTGGCAGGAAGTAACGCACGATACCGCAATGCCCTTTGACGAAGCCGTTAAAGCGCGCAGTTGGTCATCCGCATACCTGCGTCAATTGATCCGCGCGGCCGACCGGCGCGGCTGGGTCAGGCCGTTCACCGGCACATGGATTGAACTGACGGAAGCCGGACACCGGGAAGCTAAACGTGTGGTCCGGAATCACCGATTGTGGGAAACGTATCTGATCCATTACGCCCAGATTGCGCCTCATCACGTGGACCACAATGCCGATCGCATCGAGCACGTGCTGGGCGCTGAAATGGTGGAGGAACTGGAGCGGCTTGCCGGGGAATCGGCTGATCGCAAACCGATGTCGAGTCCGCATCCGCTGTTGATGCCTCAACCGGGAGGGCAGGGGAACACATGATCACGGACTGGACCATGCTCGATACATGGATCGTGATAACCGGCATCCTGTGCGCCGTCTCCTGTGCGCTGCTGGGTAATTATCTGGTCTTGCGCAAGCTGAGCATGATGGGCGATGCCATCAGTCATGCCGTCCTGCCCGGACTGGCTGCGGCCTTCCTATGGACCGGCACGCGCGGAAGCTGGGTGATGTTCGTCGGCGCCGCCGTCGTCGGCCTCCTGACGGCATTAGCGACCCAAGGGCTCAGCAAATACGGGCGCGTTGACGAGGGTGCCTCAATGGGCGTGGTCTTCACCATCCTCTTCTCGATTGGCTTAATCATGATCGTGCGCGGCGCGCATTCGGTTGATCTCGACCCCAACTGCGTGCTGTACGGCGCAATCGAGCTCACCCCATTGGATCAAGTTACGTATGCCGGGCTTACGCTACCGCGCGCGGTCTGGATGTTGGGGGCGCTGTTGTTGATTAACACGCTATTCGTGTTGGTCTTCTATAAGGAGCTACTCATTTCATCGTTCGACGAGGAGCTTGCCGGCACGATGGGCTTTCGGCCGTTGGTAATGCATTATGCCCTCATGGCGCTGGTCGCGATCACCGCGGTAGCGGCCTTCGAAAGCGTGGGCAGCATCTTGGTCATCGCGATGTTGATCGTGCCTGGCGCCACGGCGTTCCTGTTGACGCGCTCGCTGAAGACGATGCTTTGGATCAGCGTAGGCGTAGCCCTGATCTCCGCTGTGGGCGGGCACATTGGCGCGATTGTGGTGCCGGGCTGGTGGGGCTACAGCGACACCACCACGGCCGGATCGATGGCCGTCGTGTCCGGGTTGTGCTTCATCATGGCATGGCTGGCAACCGCCGGCCGTAAGTGGTTGCGCGGGGCCATGGTCCGATCTTGATCAGACGATTGTCACGGCTCGGCAGGGACGCCTCGCCCCACCTGTCCCATCACGCGA
>SLAD01000383.1 GCA_007126995.1 Kiritimatiellia bacterium
GAATCCTGACAACCACATCGGAACAACTCAAGGAGTGGGCCCAAAAGGCGGAAAGTCAACTTGAATTCAAAACCGGCGAAATTACCAGTCCGGGAACCCTGACCTGCAAAAACTGTCAGGAGGATTTGCACATGAAGCGCACCGCCCGGATTCCACCCTGCCCCAAGTGCCATAAAACGGTCTTTCGCAAGTCATACTGACCGTCGGGGTCTGTAATCCGGTTCTTTGTGCCGCCTATCTGTTGATCATCAGTTGCAGCGGCATTCCTTCAGCCGGTGCCAGGGAGCAGCGCAACTCGCCCCGTAAAAATTCGGGGGCGACAAGCTGCTGCCTGATGCCGCGGCGGTAATCCTCGAACACCCCAACCAGCCTCAGACACTGACGCCGACCACTGTCGGCGCCCTGACGGTCACACAAGCTCACGGTTTGCCCGTCAAAAAGAGCATAAACTGTGCCGATGGTACGCTGCTGACGGTGGCGCTGTTCGATCATTGCCGTTGTCAGCTCAACATGACGCACCAGATCGAAGGCCAGCGACTCAATCGGCTCCCAACGACGAGAGCGATACACCTCGGCCTGATCCAGAACACACTGAATCCGGTCGCCATAACGCGCCTCACAACGGAGTTTCTCCAACTCTGCCCGTTGCCGCGCCGCCTCAGCTTCCTGCTGTCGCGCCTGCGCCTCACGCTGCCGGGCTTCTGCAATACGGCGTTGCTCCTGGGCCAGATCGAGTTGCGCCTGTTGTTCCAGTGCATCCAGACGCTGTTGCGGAGAAAGGGTCTGCCAGTCTTTGTCGTCTATCCCCAGGGGGTGACGCGGAGCACAGGCAGCAAGGATGATGACAACCAGTATCAGCAACAACCAGGACGCACGGCCAGACACGCTAAAACCCCTGATAATAGAAAATCGTTTATTCTTCATTCTTATCATTGTTTTTGCTGATAATTACCAACCTTCCGCAGATACCGCTATACCATCCTTCAATGCACAAGTCGCTGCATCTGGAACAATCAGCGGGCCAGAGCAAACCACGGTATTTTAGCGCCAAATCACCCTTGACACAAGAATATGCCGGCATAGAGGCCTGGAAAATGGCTATTGCCAGTCTACAGTTTTACGATGATTTTTTTGTCTGGGCCTGAGAAGTTTCGACCCAACCACAGCCATTAGATAATCTTGAAAATTTCATGTT
Organism: Kiritimatiellia bacterium; assembly: GCA_007126995.1. Taxonomy (GTDB): domain Bacteria; phylum Verrucomicrobiota; class Kiritimatiellia; order SLAD01; family SLAD01; genus SLAD01. The sequence goes on from SLAD01000383.1 coordinate 1,196, forward strand.
GGAAACAGGGTATTTTTCTTTCCTTAATGAAAAAAATTCTGTCCGTTGAGTTTTTATTTGAACATAAAACCATACCCCACTATAATCCGATTAGTATTATCATGAAAAAATTGTAGGATTTTCTCCCTTTAAAACATTGTGCAGATACTGGAAAGAGCTTGTCCCTGTTTGGTTTTGTCTTGCTATGACATCCAAAGTGCCTCCCGATATGCCGCGCGTACACCACCTGGTTCATGACGACCCACGGCGACCGACGCTTGCAGTCTCAGATGCTGATTTTCTACGGCTCAACGCCTCGATTCTGATTTTTGACCCGGACAGCAAGAGCATTTTTTCAACCTTTGACAAACATTTTCCCGGCAGTCGAATCATTTTAAAAAAATGTCGGAAAGAACTTGTTGATACCTTTTTGAAAACATCCGTCGATGTCGTCCTGCTGACCCATTCCCACAACTGTTCAGTGCTCGAACTACTCAGCCGCCTCAAAACCATTAAACCCTCTGTTCCAATTATCATATTGGCAGAAACGGGGTCAGAAAACCTGGTCATTGATTTTTTTCGCCGCGGTGCCCGTGATTATTTTCGTAAACCGCTGCAGTTTGATGAATTGGCTTTGACCCTGCGAACAATTATTCACATCCGGCAAACCTCTTCAGGTCGAATGCCGCAGGGGCATCCCTCAAGTGTCGAAAAAGGGCTGAAGTTTATCCACGGCCGCTACAAATCTCAACTGACTCTGGAACAGGCAGCCAATGAAGCCGGAATGAGTCTGTCGTCATTTGTCCGCCAGTTCAAGAAAAAGACCGGCATGACCTTCGTTGACTATGTCAACAACCTGCGCATCTCATTAGCACGCTCTCTTCTCGGCAACACCAGCATGTCCTTACTGCAGATTTCAATTGCCTGCGGCTTCAACAGCCAGTCACATTTCAATCGGACATTTAAAAAGATTGACGGTCTCAGCCCCGGTCAATATCGCAACAACCTAACAAAATCCAATAAGTAAAGTCACTTACCACTCTCTGCCGGATACCAGCGAACACGCCTGCAAGAAAACATCAAAAAATAGACCAGATAAGCAAAGAACTCCTGCTGTCAATCGTTACGATGGAGACGGCTGTTGTTGCTTCAGTCTAAATTTTCCCGAGCTCCATCAATTTGTACAACAGAGTCGATCTGATTTGGCGTCATGCTTCCGATTGCTTATCGCAACTGGAACCTTGTTGTATTTCAACTTATTTCCGCACAGACAATGAAAGGAGCAGCTTCCATGACCACGTATCTTCATCCAGGGGTCTATGTTGAAGAGATCCCGAGTGGTTCCAGGCCGATTGAAGGGGTCGGAACATCGACGGCAGCATTTGTCGGCTACACCACCAAGGGGCCGGTGGCGGAACCGACACTGTTATTCAAGTGGAGCGACTATGAACAACTGTTCGGCGGCATCCGTGATCTGGGCAAAAGCGAAATCGGTGATCCCATGGGCTTTGCCGTTTACAGCTTTTTCCAAAACGGCGGTACCGCCGCCTACATTGTAAGGACAATTCTGGAAGACAGTGCCGACAGCGCTTACGGTTTTCTTGTCAATCCCGCTGATTCGTCACAAATCCTGCGCTTCACCGCCATCAATCCGGGCATCTGGGGTAACAGGCTGCGGATTCGCTTCGAAGCTAAAGCCGACTTTCCCGGTTACTACCAGACCGGTATCGGCGTCATGGAGAACGACGAGTTCAAGGAGCAGGAACGTTTTACTGATCTGACCCTGGCTGACGCAGAAGCTGCTGACTACATTGAAAGCAAAATAAATGATGCATCGACATTGGTTCGCGTTGATGTGCAGGATGTCAGTCCCTACTTTCTCGGGGTAAGCATCAGTCAGAGCCTCGCAGCGGTTAGTGATTTCAGCGGCCTCAATGACCGAAACATGACGGTTACGGTCGACGGCACGCCCCGCACAGTAACCTTCGCCAACGATGAATTTGATGCCGGCAGCAGCCTCAGCAACGTGGCCCTTCGTATCCAGGAGCTGGTCCGTGGATCCGTTACTGCCAACAATGCAGTACGTGATTTTGTCTGTGACCTAAACAACGATCAGCTGGTACTCACGTCGGGCACGCGCCAGAGCAGTTCGTCAGTAGCGGTGACCGGACCGGGCGACATCAGCGACGCGTCAACCCTGCTGCTGCTGGGCCTTGCCAACGACGGCACCGAGCGCACCGGCCAGCAATCCCTGGATGCGCTGCTGACAAACATCACCGAACCGGTGGCCCTGCACATGGGCACAGATGGAAGCATGCCCGATCAAGCAGCTTATAGCAGTATCTTTGCCGCCTTCGAGAAACTGCGTGATATCAGCATCCTGTGTTTGCCCGGGCAGACCTGGAACACCAGTGCTGAACGGGCCGTCATCGATGCCGCGGTAGCCCACGCCGAAAAAATGATGAGCCGCATGATCATCATCGATCCACCGGCGAATGAAGAACTCAAAACTGAAAAAGGCGTCAATGACCTGGGGTTCAAACCTAAAACCTACTCAGTGGTCTACTACCCATGGGTCAAAGTGGCCAACCCCTTCTACAACGCCGAAAACAATCCGGGCGTGCCATCGACTCTGCTGGTGGCGCCGAGCGGTTTCGCCGCCGGGACCTGGGCCAAGATCGACGGCCGTCGTGGCGTGTGGAAAGCACCGGCCGGGGTGGAAACATCCCTGCTTGGTGTCGCCGGCGTCCAGTTTGCGGTGGAAGATGGCGAACAGGGCGCCCTTAATCCCCTCGGCATTAACTGCCTGCGCAAAATGCCGGGCTATGGTCCTGTCATCTGGGGCACTCGCACGCTGGCCACCAGGGCTGATCCCGAATGGCGTTATGTTCCCATCCGCCGCACCGCTATCATGATTGAGCAAAGCATCTACAACGGTATCCAGTGGGCGGTCTTCGAGCCCAACAATCACCACCTGTGGGCCTCTCTGCGGGCCAACATCGGTTCGTTCATGGATGGCCTGTTCCGCGCCGGCGCGTTCCAGGGTGAAAAAGCCGCTGACGCTTATTTTGTCCGCTGCGGCCTGGGAGACACCATGACCCAGGGGGATATCGACCGTGGGCAGGTCATTGTTATGGTCGGGTTTGCCCCCCTTAAACCAGCCGAATTTGTCATCGTTCGCATTCAACAGAAGGTTGCCCAGCAATAAAGGAGTTCTGAGATGGCTGCACCGCTTTTTCCAGTAAATACCCATCGGCACGATCCCTACCGTACCTTCAAGTTCCAGGTTGTCATTGACGGCAGGACTGTGGCAGGGCTGAAAAAAATGGGCGCTCTGAAAAAAAGTACCACGCCGGTCAAATGGCGCGCCTCCAACGACCCCTCCCACGAGCGCGTCATGCCCGGCGGGACCACCTATGACCCGGTTGTGTTGGAGCAGGGGCTCTCCCACGATCCGGTGTTCGAAGACTGGGCCAATCTGGTGAACAACATCCAGGGCGATGCCGCCATGTCCCTGAAAAACTTTCGTAAGGACATCATCATCAATGTCCTTAACCTTCAGGGTGTGGTTGTTATCTCCTATAAGCTGTTCCGCTCCTGGGTGTCAGATTATCAGGCGCTTCCCGATTTGGACGCCGCCAACATGAACGCCGTCGGCATCCAGACCATCACCCTGCAGCATGAAGGTTGGGAGCGTGACAGCGACGTGTCTGAACCGGCGGAGAGCTGATGCAATTGCCGGGAGGATTGCTGCGCGATAATACCCGGCGGCGAGATTTTAGCTTCCGGCCCCTGACCGGTGCGGTTGAAATGGCACTGACGGATCTGAGCAGGGCTTCTGCCTCGATACCGCGCCGGGTTACCACCCTTCTGGCCGCTGCCCTGGAACAACTGGCCGACGGCATACCAACAATAGAGGCAGTGGCTGAACTTTGTGTCGCCGATCGCCAGTTTCTGATGACAAGGCTGGCGGCACACCTCGGACTGACCCAAGCCTGGCAGACAAGCCGGTGTGAGTCTTGCTCTGCTCCGTTTGATGTTGTCATTGACTACCGGGACTTACCGGTAAAAGAGGCCGGCCAAGGGTTTCCCTTTGCCGAAGTAGCCACCCAACAGGGCGTGTGCCGCTTTCGTGTACCGAACGGTGCGGACCAGGAGGTCCTTGCCGATATTGCTGGTGAGGAGCAGGCCTTGCACTGCCTGCTGACACGCTGCCTGGTAGCGACTGACAATGACCAGCAGCCTGATCCAAAAACCTTTGACTCTGAGGATGTGGCGCAGATTGAGTCGGCACTGGAAGCGGTATCTCCGGAGCTTGCGGTAACCGCACAGACGTCTTGCCCCGCCTGCGCCAGGCAGCAGGATGTTCCCATTAACCTTTATGGATTTTTAACTGGAGCATGGGCTGATGATCTGCTTCACGAAGTACACCTGCTGGCCTTCAGTTATCATTGGAGCGAACAGGACATTCTGGCGTTACCACGACAGCGACGACGACATTATCTCACATTGATCGACCAGAGCTTTGGCACAACACCATCACCAGGACCCTATTTATGAGTTTCTTCGCCGCCATCATCCGCGACAGCCGCGCGACCGCCACGGTGACTCCCGCCAACAGGGAAAAGTGCGCGGGTCCGACGCAGGAACCGGCAGCTTCAAAACCAACACCCTTGGTAAAAAAGAAAGACAGAGCAGCACCTTTGCCTGACATCAACCAACCGACGGTACGACTTCGGGAGGAGAGCGCCACACTTTCGCAAGCCGCAGAGCAGGATCAGGGGTCGATCGAAAAGGTAGCTCGTCAGGTGGTGAGCCCTTCGCCTGCACAACACATCCCCCTATGGGAGCTTGGGCAGGTGCGGGCTGAATGGGCAGGTTCTCCCAATCCTGAGACACGAGAGCAGACCGGAAGCGCAAGCGACACGAAGGTAACGGACGCACCACGCACAACACCGACGAAGTCACGCCACGGGGATGGTTCCTTCGACGTTTCTGCAGTTCAAGAGAGCGCGAACGACTCATCAATCCGGGAACCTTCGCCGAATAGTGCGGCGTCACGTGCCGGGATAAGGGCTGTGGAAACTCAGGGGAGACAGCAAGCGGAGCAGTCCCGTGCGGGTCTCACCACCCCTCCCGAACAAACCATCGAGCAGACTAAAAAACAAGGCTTCACCCTCTCCATTGCTCAGCCAACCCGGCCCTGTACCCGCGAGTCGCCGCCATTGTCGCCCCCAAAACAACACGCACCCGGGCTCCACGGGGCCATTGAACATGTTGAGGTCCCTCCACCCCGGATCTCCTCAGCCCCTGATCAAATCCCTGTCTTGAAGAATGACCGTCGATCATCTGCCGAACCCAGCTTCGAACCTGCAGGGCAAGACCATCAACCAGCCGATCGGTCAGCACACAAGACAGAGACCCGAACAGGAGAAGCTGAACCATCGCGCCCCCCTGTGGTCGCCCGCGAGACATTGTCGGTACAGCATCAGAAACGGGAAAAATCGGCCGGCATGTTGATGCAACGGGCACCGGAACCGCGAGTGCAAATCGGCACCATTGAGGTTGTAGTAATAAGTGAAGAACCACCTGAGCCAAGACCACGGCGAGAAACGCAGCGCCCGTCTGACGCGACCAGTCGTCATTATTTGAGGAATTTGTGATATGACACTAGCACGATCATCATTATCTCAAGTATGTCGAGCCATCGCTGATTTTGTCAGCCTCGGTCTTGATGCCGGCGCCAACTCGATTCAAGTGATGATCGGCCCTCCGGCCAGTGCTGTTCCCGGCACCACTGATAGTAATCACCGTATCAATCTGTTCTTTTATCGACTTGAACCCTCCGGATTTCACCCGGGAGACAGTCCCGGTGAACCCTGGTGGATTCGATTGTTCTGTCTGATCACCGGCTTCGGCGTTGAAGAAGAGCAGACCAGCGCCGGAGAAAATGATTTGCGCCTTCTCGGTGAAGTCATGCGCCTTTTTCACGAACAGCCGGTCCTGCCGCCCCTGACGGTGGACGATGAAACCTTTCGTTTACAGCTGATTTTCCAACCCTTGGGAACCGACGACATCAATCATATCTGGTCGACCCAGGGTGATGTTACCTATCGCCCCTCGATTGGCTATGAGATGACCCTGATGCCGGTGCTGCCGAAAGAACGCCAAAGCGAACCGCCGCTGGTCGGACGCATCGGCTCTGAAGTACGCGCCGACATCAGAGCCGCCACCGCACCCTTTGGCGCCACGATCAGCGCGCCACCGGTAAAACGGACCCAGGTCAACATTGACAATCCCGGCTGGCAGCCAATGATCAGTTTCGTCAAAGATGGAATCTGTGCCAACAGCTTGGTGTTCCCTCTGGGCAGCACCGAACTGGCCGACTTTGAGCCGCGCGTGTGGGTCACTGGTGCCCCCGGTGCTCCGGCAACTCTGGTCTGGCAGCGTTGGACCAGTGCTGCCGGGTGGCAGCAAGTAGCTGAGACGACTCCAACGACGGCAACGACCCCGATTCTTGACCCCGAGCAAGTGGCAACAGCCCAGACCGTGACCCTCGCTTTGCCGCAGGCTTTGCGCGATGAGGGAGGTCAGGGAGTCCTCTTTGCCCAGCGCAGCTGGATCCGACCCGCGGACGCTGTGACGCTGACAGTGCGCAGCAATCCGTTGTTGATAACGGTCTTTGGAGAACCCTGATGAAACAGAGCGCCGCCATCATCGAACAGCAACCCTTGAGCCTGGAGTGGGAACGAATCGGCCTGCTCGCTCAGATCCTCGGCGAGTCACGCCAGGGCAACAGCATTCCTGCGGAAATTCTTGATCGCTTGCAGCACCTTCAACAGCAGGTTGACAGGTTCCGTCATCAACTATCGGGATGGCGACCCCTGATCGCTGAACAGCTGTCACCCATCGAGTTTGATGTTCTGGCCTGTGTTCTCGCTCCTGAGGCAGAACCCTGGCTGGGGTGGCTGTTTCAATCGTTACAGCCCGGCCTGTCAACACCCTATCCCACTCCGGCGCTGCTGCAGGAAATCCTGGCCATGGCGCCTGAAGACACCCCGCTGCTCTACGCTGCCCTGACCGATAATAGCCCGCTTCGAAGCCACGGCCTGATTGAGGTAGAGACCAGTAACCCCTACTGCCCGGTACGTCCGGCACCCGGGGTTTCCGCCCGTGTGCTGGGACGACCGCTGCCGGCAGGAAATATTCCCGGAGCAGTGCTTAATAACCATAAGGTCTGTTGGAACGATCTGGTTTTGCCCGCGGATCGGGTTGCCATGCTGCAGGAATTTCTGCTGTGGATCACCCATAAGAACAAGGTGGTGAATGAATGGGGCGGCGGCGATTGCGGCGGTCCTGTCGGCCTGTTTTCCGGCCCGTCGGGAACCGGCAAAACCCTGGCCGCGGCGGTGCTGGCAACGGAACTCGGCTGGCCCCTGTACCGGGTCGATCTGGGACGGCTGGTCAGCAAGTATATCGGCGAGACGGAAAAAAACCTCAATCGGCTCTTCGATGCCGCCCATGACCGCCCGATGATCCTGCAATTCGATGAGGCGGACAGCCTGTTCAGCAAGCGCGGTGAAGTGCGTGAGGCCCGCGATCGTTACGCCAACATGGAGGTCAGTCACCTGCTGGCGCGCATTGAATCCCATCAGGGACCGGTGATTCTGACCACCAATCTGCGCAAACACCTCGATCCGGCCTTTGCTCGCCGTTTTCAGGTGGTGGTGGATTTTCCCCGTCCTGATGCCGAGGCACGCACCCGCTTATGGCAGCGCCTGCTGCCACCACGAGCCCCACGCGAACCCGAGGTCGATCCCTTGTTTCTGGGCAGAGCCATCAACCTCACCGGCGGCAGTATCCGCAACGCTGTCCTGCACGCCGCTTATCTGGCGGCCGGTGATGATCGGCCCTTAAGTCTCGGCCATATAACCCTGGCGGTGTGGCGCGAACTGGGCAAGGATGGCCGCGAACTCACACCCACGGACCTGGGCGCACTGGCAGCCCATCTGCCCGGAGAAACATTATGTTGACGATTGAGCGCTTACGCCTGCAGCTCCCGCACAGCATCGGTGGTCGCGGCAGCGAGATCGCTCAATTGGTTGCCGCAGAACTGGCAGCGCGACCGCTGCCGGGCGACCTGAACCGGAAGCTGTTGACCCCGGCACCGCTGAGGATCCATCCACAAGCGACCAGCCGGGAGGTTGCCCAGGCCATCGTTGACGCTGTACACGCCGAACTTTGCAAGCAGACGGGATAGGGTATGCTCAAGATAACCAAGGGAATGCTGATTGAATACGCTCTGTCGCTGCCGCCCCTGGTGCTGGTTTTCGACTTCAATCCCCAGTCTTTGGTACGCAATCGTACCATTAACCTGGGGGACAACAATACACCGGGCAGTCGCGGCAGCTATGGTTTCACCCTGCCCACCGAAACAGCACGGGCATCCCAGGGGGTCACCGCCCAACCGGAGACTTTTTCTCTGGAAATTCTCCTCGATGCCAGCGATCGCATGAATGACGGCGAAGCTGTTGCCACCGAATTCGGCATCGAGCCGGAGCTGGCGACCCTGCATACCATGGTCGAGCCTAAAGCCCAGGGACCCGGCGGCCTCCAGACCCTGGCCAGCCTGGGCATGGGCGGCGCCCGTGCTTTTCAGCGCAGCGAATCGGCCTCGGTGCTACTGCTGGTGTGGGGAACCCACATCCTGCCGGTATTCATGACCAGCATCCGCGTGACCGAGGAAGCGCATCTGCCCTCGCTGATTCCCTACCGGGCACGGGCAACCCTTAATATGCAGGTCATCGAAGGCGATAACCCTTTCTATCAGGTGGAGAAAGTACGCCAATTAGTGAGCGCCGCTCTCAATACCGGACGTACCCTTGTTGGGGGAATTTTCTGACATGTTACACAAAGACAGCCGTTACAAAAACAACCAGACCTTTACTCCTGCTGAAGACGGCAGTCAAGAATTTGCCGGCATGCGTCCGCGCACCATCGGTCCAGCTACAGGAGTTGTGGAGCACCGGGTAAAAGCCGGTGATCGTCTCGACCTGCTGGCGCGCCACTACTACAACGACGATCGTCTCTGGTGGCGCATCGTTGATGCCAATCCCGAGGTACTTTACGGCGGCGATCTGGTGGTGCCGGAGATGGAAGGCCAGGCCATCCTCATACCCAGAGCCAGGGAGCCTCTATGATCCTGGGACTGTTGGGCGTGCCGCGCCGTGAAGCGGTGGAATGTATCATCCGCGTCGGCAGTGCCCGCCGCGCAATCGAAGACCTCTACCCCTTTCTGGCCGAGGTGACGGTGGATACCGCACGCAATGAAGCGACGACAGCAACACTGACCTTCGAGAGTCGACGCGACGAGCAGGGCAGCTGGTTGATCCAGGATGATGGCCGCCTGGTGCCCTGGGCACCGATTGTCATTGAGGCGGCTTTCGGCAACCAGATCGAAGAGGTAATGCGCGGCTACATCCGCCGGATTCATGCCGATTATCCAGAGGATGCCGGCAATACCATCGTTAAGGTGGAATGTCAGGACGATTCCCTGGTCCTCGATCGTGAACATATCCGTATGGTCTGGGGTGGCGACGTCCCCACGACCGATACCCTGATTCTGACCACCATCCTCGGCAAATACGGTCTGACGGCTGATCCAGCGAGCGGCAGGGGCCAGACCGGCCTGGTCATCAATCAGGATGGAACCGACATCGAATTTCTGCAGCGTCGCGCCGCAGCCAATGGCTATGATCTGTTGTTTCACAACGGAATTGTCTATTTCGGTCCCATGCGCCTTGACGCCGATTCTCAGGCAACGATCATGGTCTACGCCGGCGCAGAGACCAGTGCCTGTCGCTTTGCGGTCCACGATGACGGCCATCAGGCCGATCGGGTCACTTTCGATCGAGCACAGACTTCAGGCAGTGATCCCCTGTCGGAGACCCTTGAGCCGGACCTGCCAGTGCTTGGCACCGAGCCGGCGACCGGTGCGGGCGGCGGCCTCCCGGTCTTTGCCTGGCGCCTGAGCCGTCAGGGGGAAATGGGTGAAGACGAATGGCGGGCGCGGGCCCAACGCCGCGCTAACGAACTGTCCCTGCGGGTCAGAGGTGAAGGCGAACTCGACGGATCCCTCTACGGCCATGTTCTGAGAAGCGGCGCGCCGGTTGGAGTAGATGGCATCGGTGATCGTTATGGCGGCATCTGGTTTGTAGATAGTGTCCAGCATCATTTTAACAACGCCGGCTACCGGCAGAGCTTCAAGCTGCTGCGCAACGCCTACGGTGATAATCTGGGCAGCGGTGTCGGCAGTGTTTTGGCCAGTGTTTTGGGAGGATAAATGGACGAACTGCTGCTCGAACTGGCACGTCAATATCGCAACCGCTACTTCGGTAAATATCGCGGTTTTGTGATCGACAATAATGATCCGGAACAGCGCGGTCGTCTACGCCTGCGGGTACCGTCAGTACTCGGGGATGCCCAAAGCGGCTGGGCGTTGCCGAGCCTGCCTTTCGGCGGCCTGGCCGATCAGGGACTGTTCATGGTGCCTGAGCCGGGTGCCCAGGTCTGGGTCGAGTTTGAGGCCGGCAATGTGGATCTGCCCATCTGGACCGGCACCTTCTGGCAGGCCGCTGGTGATTCGCCGGCAGAAGCGGCCAAATCACCGCCGACGACACGGGTATTCAAGACCCCGGCTGGCCACACCCTGCAGTTCGATGACGAGTCTGGGGCGGAGAAGTTCCGACTGTTCCATCCGGCCGGCACCGAGATGAAGGTGGATGAAAAAGGTACGGTGGCGGTATCAGATGCCAGGGGGAACTCCCTGACCCTGGATGCCGATGCCGGAAAGATCCTCCTTGAGGACGCCAACGGCAACAGCATTACCATGGCCAGCAGCGACACCACCATTGATGACGCCAACGGCAACAGGATTGAAATGAGCGCGGCGGGGATCACGGTCAAAGGAACCCAGGTGGTGGTGGAAGGCCAGACCGTTATGCTGGCCGGACAGGGGGGGGAACCGATCATCAAGGGACAGAGCTTTCTGACCCTGTTTGCCACCCATGTGCATCCAAGCGCCATGGGGCCGACCGGGCCGCCTGTACCCCAAGGTGAAATGAGCACCCTGTCCATGAAAGTATTAACAAGCTAAGGAGCACGCTGATGAACCGCTTGTCCGATCCTCCCTGTCTGGCTTTTCCCCTGCGCATCGGTCGCCACGGCGCGGTCGTCGCTGACCGCCGTGCCCAGGTCCGCCAGCAGATCGAACAGGTATTACTGACCAACCCGGGAGAGCGGGTTTTTCGTCCCGACTTCGGTGCCGGACTGAAGCTGCTGGTATTTGAACCCAACGCTTCGGTGTTATGGGAAGTCACCCGCAAACGTATTGCCGCCTCCCTCGCCGAAGCCCTGCGCGGCGAGGTCGATCCCAAAAGCCTTGAGGTAGAAGTCCGGGGTGAGGGCGAGAAACTTTTGATCACCGTGTCCTATGCCCTGGCCGCCATCGGCCATGTCGAACGGCACGAACTATTGGTGTGAAATCATGGCTGATAATCCGACCAGCGAATTAATTTACGATGGACGCTGTCCCGATTGCGCTGAACGGCGCGTTGAACTGCCTGCGCCCCTGCCTGATCCGGGCGATGATTTTGCCTGGCTGGTGCGCGACTACGACAGTTTCCGTCGTTTCATGCTGGAGGAGTTGGCCGGTCGCTTTCCCGAGCGCACCCGTTGGACAGCCGGTGATCTGGAAGTGGTGCTGGTGGAAGCCCTGGCCGCCATTCTCGATCAACTCTCCGACATGACCGACCGCGTTGCCGCCGAAGCCTTTCTGGAAACAGCGCGACGCCCCGAATCGGTACGCCGACTCTTGTCCCTGATCGGCTACGATGCCGCCACCGCAGCGGGTCTGGTGGATGATCCACCCGCTCTGGCGGAGGGGAAAACCCGCCACCAGAAGCTTGATGAACTCTGGCGGCGCAATCCACACCTCATGGCTCCGGCACGCCTGGCCGGTCCCCAGGCGATTCGTAACCAGCGGCGCATGGTGACTGTCAACGATTATGCCGTGCGCCTGAGGGAACACCCTCTGGTCATGCGCGCCAGCTCCTGGAGCGCCTGGACCGGTTCCTGGCCGACGGTACGGGTGGCAACGGTGTTGTGGGAAGATCGCGCTCTGGACGAGGCGGATCTCAGCTATCCCGAGGATCTGCGTCAGCGCGTCACCGCTTTCCACCAGATGCACCGTCTATGGAAACCGGTTTGGGAGCCGGTTTCCCCCACCATCCGCACGTTATTGCGCCCCTACCTGGAAAACTGGCGCATGGCCGGTCAGGAGGTGATCCTGGAAGATGCGGTACCGGTGGGCATCAAGATGTTCCTGTCAATCCGTGTACGTGCCAACTACTTTCAGTCTGAAGTGCGTAATGCCGTACTTCAAGCCCTCGGCACCGGTGTCGGTGGTTTTTTTGCGCCGGGCCGTCTGAACTTCGGCGAAGATCTCCACGCCAGCAACATCTTTCAGACGTTAATGGCGCTGGATGGGGTGGAAAATATCTGCCTCAACCGCTTCAAGCGCTTTGGCGATCAGTATCCGGATCAGACCGACACCGGGCGCATCCCCCTGCAAGGACTTGAAATCGCGGTCTGCGACAACGATCCGCTGCGCCCTGAGCGCGGCTATCTGCATCTTAACTTGAGAGGGGGTCGGCGCGGATGAGCAACAGAACCGATCTTACCCGTTGGAATCGCGCCGGACTCAGGCGCTTCAGATATGTTGACGGCAACGCCGTAACTTTCCTGGAGCTGGTACGCGCAGCCCTGGCCGAGGCTTTTCCAAACTGGCAGGAAGTCCAGATTTCCGAGGGTGCCGAAAATGACGGCGAACGTCGGTTGCGCCTGCTCGATCAATACCAGGGACCACGTCGTGACTGGGCGTGGGAAATAGTTCGAGGGCTGACGCGCTCAACTCACGTCATCGGCGAGCATCTCGACGCCTACGCCAATGAGGGCTTTCTGGGCACAGCGACCCAGTGGGACAATGTCCGGCGCCTGGTGGAGATGATCGATTATCATCCGGCGCCGCCCGCCTCGGCATCAACCCGTCTGCTCATTGACGCCAAAGCATCCGGGCTGCTGGCCAAAGGCTTCGCCGTCAAACATGCGCCGCCAGACGGCAGCGCGCCGATAGTTTTCGAAACTCTCGAGGATATTCAGCTCGATCCGCAGCTCAACGCTTTGCGGCCCGCCGAATACGACCGTAATCGCCAGCGCTTAAATGGTGACACCCTGACACTGGAAGGGGAAATTGACGATCTTAAGACGGGTGAACCCCTGGTCCTTGAAGATGAACAAACAGGTCTGCTGCGCTCCTATCTCATCATCGGAACGCGCCATGTTGCCGGAAATACCCAGGTGCGCTTGACACCACGCCTGTCGCAACGCCTGCGCCGCGGCTACACCCTGATCCACGCGCAGCCGGCTGACAGCCTGGCGGCCCTTGCGCCCGCCGCCAAGGGAGCAGAACTGGAACGGGTCGTGCGCCTGACCGAAGAACCGCTGGGGTTGCTGCCCGGCATGGTCATTTACCTGGGCGATGGCCGTAAGGAGCTCTACCGACGGGTATTTTCCGTCAGCGGCAAGCGCCTGCTATTGAATGAAGATATCGGCCCCTTGCGTCTGGATACGGCACGAGCAGGTTATCCCGTCAACGTGACAGTTGTCGCCCAGGAAGAGCGCCCGGTAGAGTCGCCTGCCGCCGTCATCTACGCCCTGCGCGTGGCTGGTGACTGGTCGCGCCTGGCGGACCGCTGGGTTGTGCAGGAAACGGTTGGCGCCGACAACCGTCAACATTTGCCTGTGTACGGGGTAACGGCAGCCCGTTACCATCCGGCCGACAGCGATCATCCTCGCCGCGGCTACACCATTCTCACGGTGTCGTGGCGCAAAAGTGACCATGATTTTCCTCTGGTCAATCCCCAGACGCTACTGGTGCCTCCGGCAGCGACACCGCCCTGGCGCACTGACACCTATCTGGAAAAACAGAACGGCCGGCTGCCGGAGAATATCCGCACCGACAAGCCGAAAAAGACCACGTCCGGCGACCTGGCGGTGGTGGTCATGGGACAGCAGAGCGCCTGGGCGCGACTGGCTTCGGTCAGCGTTGATCTGGATCGCAAAGAGGCGACACTTACCGCAGACGGCGTTTGGCACAGCCGTGGCGGCGGCAACTTCTTTCTCGCTGAGACCAGAGTCTACAGTCACTTCACGGAAAAATTGCGGCCGGTCTGCTGGCAGGACAATACAGAACCCCTCAGCGGCAACCGTGTTCCCCTGGACAAGGTGCCCGCAAGCTTGAAAAAGGGGCGCTCACTGCTGGTAGAACGTATCGATGCGCCGGACAGCGCCTTTCATACAACAGTGGCGAACATCGACGGTACTACCCTGATACTGACGCATGAACTGCCCACCGGATTCACCCGCGGTACAACCCTGGTAGCGGGCAATCTGGTTGCAGCCGGTCAGGGCGAAAGCAAGAGCGAAAAAATTCTTGGCAACGGCGATGCGACACGCATCAACCAGTCTTTTATCTTTACGGAAACAGATGTGGCCTTTGTTGCTGATTCATCCCAACCATCCGGAGTACGGGCCGCAATCGATCTCACCGTCAATGGGCGCACCTGGAAGCAGGTCGGCAGTCTCGCCTCATCGGGTCCGGCCGATCATCATTACACCGTGCGTCAGACTGAAACAGGGCATCTGCGGGTCACTTTCGGCGACGGCGTGCGTGGTCGCCGGCTGCCGAGTGGCAGCAACAACGTACGCCTGACCTGGCGCGCAGGGGCCGGTTTGACGGGCAATCTGACAGCCGACAGTGCGTTCAAACCAGCCAGACCCCATCGCCTGGTGGATGGGGTGCGTCAGCCCCTGGCAGCCACCGGTGGCAATGATCGTGAAGACATCGACTCGCTGCGCGATAATGCTCCGGCCACGCTGCTGACTCTGGAGCGTGCCGTGTCCCTCGCTGATTTTTCCTGGCTGGCCATGGCCCAAAGCAGCGTCTGGCAGGCGCGCGCCTTCAGCCGCCCCACCGGACTGGGCCGCAATGACAAGGTCGAAGTGGTGGTCGTACCGGCCGGCGGCGGTGGACTTGGTATTCTCGGCACCGTTCTCAAGGATTTTCTCGTGGCCCATGCCGTGCCCGAGGTGGATGTGACAGTGCTGCCTTACGAGCCCCGCAGCTTTGCCCTTGAGGTGCGGTTGAATGTAGATGTCGGGGCCTACAATGCCGATGAAGTTTCCGCTGCCGTCAACAAAGCCCTGCACAACGCCTTTTCCCTGCGGCGCCGCAAACTCGGACAGCACCTCTTTCTCAGTGAGGTCTATCACGTGGTTGAATGGGTCACCGGCGTGGAACACTCTCTGGCGATCATCAACGGTGATCGATCCCTGCGGCGCGTAGCTGCCGGCGAACGCGAGGTCCTCACGCTGGGGGCGCTGCTGGTCAATGTCGAAGGGACAGCAGCTGTGACCACAATTCCCGCCACCGACACCGAGGAGATAGCGACGCCACTCAGGGGACGATTGGTTGGCCGCCGCAGCGTTGAGGCCATCCAGGGGGTCGGTCCCCGCTACACCCAGCTGCTGCGGAAAGCCGGTATTCGCACCATCAATGATTTACGCCATATTGATCCGGCCGCCATGGCAACCCGCAATCTTTCCAAGGTGTGGTTGTGGGAGTTTAAGACCAAAGCTGAGGTGGTAACCGATCTGACCCTGGATCAGGAGCGTTTTGCCCCGCTGTTCAACCGTTCTGCCCGTGATCTGGTGACGAGCCCGGCGCCGGATCTGGCACGGCTGATCGGCTCGTCGGTCGCACATGTTGAAGAGTTCCAAAGCCGACTGCGTCTGCTGCAGATTACCCTGGATGAAGAGGTTTTCGCTATCGTGACCCTGCGCGAACTGTTAACCGAGCTGGATTGAAGCTGAACGCGTCGGCTCTGCACGTGCCGACTCATGAATCAGTTGAATGAAATAAAGGAGGCCGCCATGGCCGCTGATCGACCAAAAACACAGATCGGGAGGCAGCTCTACGAAATTTTGCCCGAAATCTATCGCACCCGCGACAGTCATGAATCCGGTGGTCAAGGGGATCTGGCACAGTTTCTCGATGCCTGCGGCACCTTGCTCGACCGACTGCGCGCCACCCTCGACCAGCGTCTGGCCGACGCCTTTCCCGACAATCCCCCGCAGGGTCCTGGTTGCCAGCCCTGGCTCATTCCCTATTTCGCGCAACTGCTGGATGTCCGGCTGGTCTCTCCCGATGAGCGCGGCCGGCGCGACGAAGTCGCCAACGCCGTGGCCTGGCGACAGCGCAAGGGAACCCTGACTGCCATCGAACAGATAGCCGAGGCGGTAGGACAGATGGAGGCTGAGATACAGGAAGGCTGGCGGCGCACCGCTGTGACCGCGCGCATCGGCATGCCACGGCTGCCCGCCGGAGCGCTGGGTGAAGCAGCGGCCTTTGATGACGCCGGTGCACACCCCCTGTGGGCCGCCCGTCACCCCGCTCTGACCACCGCCACGGTGAATTTCCGTCATCCTGCCCGTGCCGTACAGATCGCAGAAGACTTTCCCACCAACCCCACCGCCAAGCTGACCCGTTTTGCCGGACAACCTTTCTGGTGGCGGCAGGCCAACCCCCAGGGGGCGCCTTGCTTTCCGGGAAGCTTTGATGATGTATCGCGCCGTACTGTTGATCTGCGAACGCCCAACTGGCGCCAGGGTCACATTCATCCCAAGCGAGTGATCCTTTATGCCCCTCCGCCCCTGGGCTTTTTTGAACCGGGACGGTTCCCTGTCCACAGCGGCGACCTCTTCTTCGATGACGATACCGAGCATCTGCTCGAGGACCGCATCATTTTCGGCACCCTCAGGGTAACGGCTGGCACCCTCACCCTCAGGCGTTGTGCGGTACAGACCCTGGAAGTCAGTTCAACAGCCTCATCCATCAGCGAACCGCTGGTCGATGCCCGCGACTGCCTGTTTGAAAGCGTTACCGTAGCGGGACTCGCCCGCTTTGAATACTGTACCTTGCTCGACCACTGCCAATGCAAGCGCCTGCAAGCCAGTGACTGTCTGTTTGCCGGTGAGCTGATTCTGTCCTCGGAACTGGTCGAATCTCCTCACTGCCTCCGTTTTTGTCGCATACCACCCGGGATTGCCTCATCGGCGTCCCTGTTGACCTATCGCAATACCAGCAACCCACCGATCTTCCATGCCTTTGAATTTGATGAAGGTGCCGGTGTGGTCCGCCGCAGCGCGCGCTTCGGCGAGCCGGGCTGTGCGGTATTGCACCCGGCAACACCGGACAGCGTCGGCTTCGGGGCGGAAGACGGCGGTGAGCTGGGGGCTTATCACAGCTGGCGCTACAGCCTGCTTATGGCAGCAGTGCCGGACAAGCTCAAGGAATTTCTGCCGGTGGGTATGGAAGCGGTGATCGTTCCGGATCTGCGCCTGCATCGCGTGCCTCATCCAGAGTGTGAATCCTCATGATCCATTATTGACAAGGGAATCCCATGAAAACTCAAATTTCACGTGACAGTTTCCAGCCGGACAAACGCTATACAGGCATCCACCAGCAACAGGGACGCATTCTCACCGATGCCGACTGGAACGAGCTGGTTGCCATCTGCCGCGAACAGCTCAAGCAGGCCCTTACCGACGTGATCGGCAGCGGCACGGCGCGCACCGGTGCCCTTGCCATCACCACCAACCGGCGCATCCAGCCCGGCGACCTCTATGTCGATGGCCGGCGTGCCGAGTTGCCGGGAACCCAGCCCTTTGGCGCCAATGCCCAGCCTGATCTGCCCGGTTATCCGGTGCTGCCAAACGGACCCTGCGTGGTGTATGCCGACGTCTGGGAGCGCACTGTCACCTGCCTGGAAGATGCCAAACTGCGCGACCCCGGCCTGCATGGCGCGGATACCTGCACGCGTACCCAGACCATGGTGCAGATCAAGACCTGCCCGGTGACGGTGAATCCTGAAACGGCCATTCCCCGGCATGGTGACGCGACCTTGTCTCTGGCCCTGCATACCAGCCTTGAGGCCGGCGACCCCTGCGACCCTTGCGCCGGGCTCATAGCCGCTGATCAAGGCCGCGTCGGCAGCTATCTGTTCCGCCTCGAAGTTCACGCGGTAGAAGGGGCGGCCGACAATCCCACGCGCCTGATCCTCAAGTGGTCAAGTGAAAATGGCGCCGAGCAGTATCAGGCTCTGCCCGTTGAACAGATGCCGCCGGGATTCATCAGTGACGATTACGTCTATGAGTTTCACGACCTCACCACGGAAAAACATCTCGGGGTATTTCTCGGAACAGGGTTCACACCGAGCCACGGTATTCTGCGCAGCAGCTACGGCATTCCCGACACTGCGCCCCGTGATTTTGTCCGTCGCTGGGATGGTTATTGCGAATTGACCCGTACAGGCACTGTCTGGAGCCTGATGGAAGGGATCGATCAGGGGGTTACCCTGACCACCGGCGGTGCGGCCACCGCTCCCGGCCATGTGGCACTGTCTGCAAGCCTGCAGATCAACCTGGGCGCCCTGCAACTGGTCCTTGATCTCTCCGGTAAACTCTTTGTCGCCGGTGATTTCTGGCTGGCTCCGGTGCGTGAAGCGGTGGATGGTCCGGGCAGCACGGTGTTGAGCGCTGCCGAACCCAAGGGGATAGAGCATCATTATCTGCGTCTGGCCCGCATCCAGGCCGGCGGCACCGTAGTATCCTACGATAACGACGCCGAACAGCGGCGGCGACACTTCCCGCCCCTGACCGATTTGCGCGCTCACGATGTCGGCTATGAGTCCGATTGTGACTCGGGACTGTTCAACACCTCCCATGACAACGTCGAAAAAGCCCTGAACCGCCTCTGTCAACTGGCCGCTGAACACATCGCCTACACCGCCACCTGCAGCGCCGGACTTTATGCCGGTTTCTCCGGCACCGTCAAGCAGGCCCTCGACCTGATCTGCACCATTCAGGCGGAGCATGTGGGCTTTGCCAAACCCTGCGATACCAGCCTCTACCAGGGTCAATCCATCACTACAGTGGATGACGCCCTCAAGCTGCTGTGCGACATCCGCGCCGGTCACATCGCCTATCAAGCGGGTGGCGACTGTACTTATCTCAACCAGCCGGGGATCACCACCGTTCAGGCCGCCCTTGACGCCCTCTGTGCGCGCCCGGTCGGCAGCGGCAGCGGCGGCTGCCGCATCACCATTGGCGAAGGAGGCCGCTATGCAACCCTTGAAGAGGCCCTCAAGGAGCTGCTGGAGCGCGGTGAGCGGGATATATGTCTGTGCCTGCTTGCAGGTGACCACCGTATCACCGGGCAAGTGTTCAGTCCGCAACAACAGGGAGTGAATTTGTCCCTGTCGGGCTGCGGAGCAGCGACGCGACTCTATGTTGAGCAAGAAGAGTTGGTTTTTGAGAATTTTTTGCAGGTTAGCATCGCAGATGTCGTGATCATCCTCCGTGACAATCTTCAGGGTGCCCTGGCTGTCGATAAGTCCCCCGAGCTGCATCTGAACAGGGTCGCGGTGCATGGCTTCAACAGCGAGAAGTATCTTGTCGGTGTCATAAATGCCGGAAAGGTCAAGTTAAACCAGTTATTCCTTGAAGCTGCCGGAACTCAGAGTCTGGCATTGCCGGCCGCCATTTTCGCAATGCAGTCCAGTCTGCTTGACCTGTTCAGCGCGGCTGACCTGAATGAATTCAACAACAAAGTTGCAGAAACAGCACGGGTCCTGGTGTTACTCCCCTTCGGCCCGCGCCGACTGCTGGCCAACGCCATCCGTGAGCAGCTCCAAGGGGGAAATTATTTTGTTAGTACAAGGGAGTTGCGCAGCTACGAAGATCTGATCGCACAGCTGGGTAAAACGCACATTGTAGCGCGGGAACTAATCGATGTACTTAGGCGCATTCGGATTGAGGCGATTCGGCAGAATCCCTCGCCGCAAGCCGCCCTGGCAATTGAAGATGCTGCCGCCGACTGGACTCTAACAAACTGTGAGATCCATGGAACGGTAACTTTTTATGGTCATGAAACGGCCGAACCGCTGCCCGACGATGTGGTAAAAATCCTTGCTGCTCTGGCGAATGAAGGCGCAATCCAGTTCAGCGGTAACGGCAACACCGTGAGGTGCAACGGCTGTCTCATCTCACGGCTGAATGTCAGCGCCGCCATTCGGCACCAGCTTGCCAACGTTGCAAATCAAGGAGGAGGTGCCCTGGACCAACTCTTTTCCAATGCCCTTTTTACTGATACAAGCCTGGTGACGCATCACAATCAGGCCGTCTTCGTTCATACCAGCTTGTCCTCTTCCATATTTGAATCAACCCAAGAGCACGTGGCAATGTTTGCCGGTGCATCTTCCATTTATGTTGGAAATCGCGGTGCCGGCGATACCGTTATCATGGACATCACACCGCGGGGGTACTCGGAGCGGGTGGCAAACCTCGGGCTGGTTATTTCAGGTTGAATTTCTACCTGAGAACAGGAATCAGGAGGTCAGAATGAAAACAAGAGTCCACGCAGAAAAAACCATGAGAGTTCCAATGGCACCCGTGAGGAAGACATCCCTTCCTGTGCGGCAGTGTTCCCCACAACCTTCTCAATATCCGCAAATTCGCCAAATTCTCCGGAGCCCCACGCTGCAGCCCAAATTGATGGTTGGTGCCCCGGGTGATGTGTACGAACAGGAAGCCGATCGTGTCGCCGATCAGATCATGCGTATGCCCGAGTCTGTGGTCCAGCGTCACAGCGACCCGTTGGAAAGAGCAAAACCGATCCAGGCGAAAGCGCTGTCCGGACAAACTCTTGCAACGACAACTCCCGAAATGGAATCAAGTATTACTACATTAAAAGGAGGAGGCCGGGCTCTAGCCGAATCTGAAAGAAAGTTCTTTGAACCTAGGTTCGGGTACAATTTCAGTCAGGTAAGACTGCATACTGATACCAGAGCGGCGGCCTCTGCCGTGGCCCTGAACGCACAGGCCTATACCTATGGACACGACATCGTTTTTGGCGCCGGAAGATATCAGCCGAATACTGCGCAGGGGCGACGTCTTCTGGCTCATGAATTGACACATGTGATACAGGGAAGCAAACGAGTCTGCCGCCGCAACCAGGACACCCGTAAATGGAGATGGACCAATCATCAGGGCTCCCCCATCAATGAAGTTCGAGGTGGGGTTGAGATTCCCGACTATACGCAACGTTTTCTCGGGCTGGTCATGCCGGCACGCGCGACTCTCTCCTTCAATACACAATCCGGTGCCGGTCAGAATACAAGGAGTCCGGCGACAAGCGATAATATTGCCTGGGCTACGGCATCTCTTTCCGCCCGCTTCTCGCGCCCCAAATCCCTTATGCGGTTTGTTGCCCTTGGATGGAAAACCCACTCGGTCAGGTTGAACGATATGGCACATTGGGAAATTGATCCTGCAAGTGGCTCAATCAGCCCCACCACAGCACTAGGCAGAATCAACCCGACCGCCGGAAATGTCACTCAAGACGGCCCACTCCATGGGGCCGCCCGGGTTACTGAAGCACGGGAATTTGACATTAATGACTACCGCAAACGTCTTGTTGTAAAAATCGAAACGCATGTCAATGTTGGCGGCACGATCACCGAATCATTATCGACAGGAATATCTGGTCAGGTGGGCGCCAAAAGTGGTGGCGCAAGTGCCCAGGCTGGCCTCAATGTCGGACAGAGCTGGTCTATCAGCCGTGCCGGAGGTACACACTTCGGCCCTTTCCGTACCCTCTACACATTCGACGCCGAGAAGCAATAACTTAAAAAACAGGAGCACGAAACCATGCTGACCCCTACGCAGAAACAAACGGCCCAGAGTATCCTCAATATCTTTGAAACCGGTGCGGTGCGTGGTGACTATGGCAAGGTGACTCTGATTGCTGGTGATACCGGCCACCTGACCTTCGGGCGGTCGCAAACCACCCTGGGTTCAGGCAATCTTTTTCGACTACTGGAACAATATTGCAGCAACTATGGCGCCCGTTTTGGTGAACGTTTGCAGCCTTATCTGGAGCGCCTGAAAGCCCGCGACATTTCTCTGGATACTGACAGCGTCCTCCATAACATTCTGCGCGCCACCGCAGATGATCCGGTAATGCGCGATACTCAGGATCAGTTCTTCGACCAGGTCTATTGGCAACGGGCGGCGCGGGCGGCGCAAAAGCTGAACATCCTCAGCCCCCTGGGGGTCACCCTGGTCTATGATGGTTACGTTCATGGTTCCTGGGGCAGAATGCGAGATCGCACCAATCAGCAAGCCGGCACCCTGTCAACCCTGGGGGAGCAGCAATGGCTGCGGGCCTACGTCCGCGAACGCCGGGACTGGTTGGCAGGACACCCGCGCGCCGACCTGCGAGCGACGGTATACCGCATGGAGGCGTTTCAGCGACTCATTGATCAGGATAGCTGGGGACTGGAATTGCCCCTTGTGGTACGTGGCATTGAAATATCTCTGGACTCACTGGCCGCAGTGCCGCCTGGGTGTTACGACGGTCCCCAACTCGGGACCCGCATTCTCGCCTTACAGTCTCCGATGCAACGCGGACTTGATGTCAGGTTGGTACAACTTCAGTTGTCTGAGCACGGAATAGAGATCGTCGCCGATGGTATTTTCGGCCAGGTCTCGGCACGGTGTGTCCGCCAGTATCAAGAGCAGACAGGGCTGGCAATGACCGGGGTGGCCGATATGGCCCTGATCGCACAGATCAGTGTGACGCCTCCCGATCACAATATCGAAATTCATATGGCTTCTCACTGACGAGAGCAAAGGAGTTCATTCTGTTGTTTCAAAAAAAACGCTACCTGTTTTGTGTCTGCGTCAGGGAGATTTCGCCGGAACGCACCACGTTGATTCTCGGTACAAAGCGTCCGACATCAAGCTGGGCTTCGAACGAGTAGACAAACACATCACGCGGTTGATTCAGCCAGCGGTTAAAGAGGTTGATGGTACTGAAGA
>SLAD01000212.1 GCA_007126995.1 Kiritimatiellia bacterium
AGACCAAGGGGCAGCGCTGAAACCACGCACGTACGCCCCTTGCTCAAGTCAGGCAGGAATGCCTGACTTACGGTTTTTTGCGCAAATGCACAAAATCAGAGATGCGCCCGTTTCGTTGTTCCCGATTGATTATTTCACCAGGGCAAGATACTTTTCATCTATTGCCCTTTACAGGAGTCCTATGAAGATCATCAAATACTTGTTCGTTTTTGTGCTCGTTGTGATCGTGCTCGTGGCCGGCCTGATCACCTTCGCACTCACCAGCGCGGGCTTCCAAACCCGCCTCGCCAAACGCTTCGCACCTGAAGAGGTTTCCTTCGAGCGCGTCCATTTAGGCCTGAGCGGGGTGCAAGTGGACCAGCTCCGCGTCGAGCAGGAGGATACACTGATCGAGCTCGAGCGACTCAGCGGTCAGTTCTCCCTCTTCCAAACCATCTTTCGCCGACACCTGCACATTCGCGAAGCGGTGATCACCGGTCTCGTCATCGACCTCTCACAACACGTGGTTCCGGAGACCGAAGTCCCGCTGCCACCCGATTACGAGATTGAGCGTCCTCCCCCTCCAACCGAGCGGCCTCGCCCCGTCCCGGAGCGTGTGCCACCCGAGGACGTGGTTGAGCCGCTTTTCGATGGACTCTTTCGCGAAGTGCTGGATTGGCCGCCCTTAACGATTGATCTCCTGCAAATGGATGCGCGCATCCTGTTGCCGGGCGGCGACCAAGCGTTGGCACTGACGTTGGCGGGCAGCGACATCCACGCCGCGGGTACGCCCACCTTGCTATTGACCGCGGTTTACGAAGACCACAGCGAAGATACGCCGCTGCCCGAGGCGACGCTGAACAAAGAAATCGCTATTCTGCTGTCGGAGTCGGCCCAAGTGACCGGGCTGACCGTGAAAGGCGATGCGACAAGCACGGTCATCGTAGAAGAACAGCGCCAACGTATAGCCGCCGACTTGGACATCGCCTTGCGCCAACTCACTGACGCGTCCGGCGAAGTCTACACCGTACAATTGTCTCTCACCGACGATTCGGGAACGACAACGGAATGGCTGTCCCTGGGCGCTAAGTACGATTATGGCAGCCATGACCTGAGCGGAAACTGGCGCATCAGCGCGGATACGGGTGCCTTTGAAAGCGTGTTGGCTGCGCATTTGAACGGGGCCCGCATGAACCTGCAATCCGAAGCCGAATTTTCATTCAACACGCTCACCGAGGCGGCCAACATTGCGGGGACACTCTCGGCAGCGGCCGCAGGCCTGGACCAATTCCGGGAGGAATTGGCCACAATGCCCACCGCACGGGTGGAAGCCACTTTCGCCTTGGGCGGTGACCTGCAGAGCATCTTGATCAACGCCTTGCAAGCCCACCTCTCCGCGCCTGAAGAGGATCGTTTGATTTTCGTGCACGCGGAGCAGCCCTTCGGTTTCGATCTGGAAAACCAAGCGCCAATCTTCCAAGACCCCGATGCGCCTTTGGCGCGAATCACCTTGGCCGGATTTCCCACGGAACTGGTGAACAGCTTGGTGCCGGACATCGATTTCTCACTCACCCAGCTTTCCGGCGAACTCCTGCTGACGGCCGCCGAGGACACGATGTCGATCGAGACGAGCGATCCGCTGCGGGTGAAGGACTTGTCGCTCGCACAAGAAGGACAAGCGCTGATTGACCAGCTCTCCCTCAGTCTCGCGATGCGCGCCAGCTATGCAGGGGACGAACTGCAGTTCACCGTTACCGATTTGGAGCTGTATCAGGTTGACCACGCGCTGCTCGCCCTATCCGCCAATGGCACGATACAGGATTTAGAGGCAGACGCGCCAATGATGGACCTGAAGTTACAGTGGACGGGTGACTTGGCCGCCCTGCTGGAGCAGCCCGCTGCGGAACCTTTCCGTAATCTCTCGCGCGGCCGATTCGAGGGCGAGCTGGCCCTGAACGGCAGCCCGGATGATTTGGTCATCGATGCCGGCATCACCTTGGCAGACCTTATTCGTGCCGCAGATGAGGCGCCGCTCGATCATTTGCGTCTGCAGGCCGATGTCCGATTGAGTGAAGGGAACCGGATCAAGGCCAATACGCCGATTACCGTTCGACATCTGGATCAGACCACCTCGCTCACGCTCGATACAGACCTGGAATTGCTAGCGGACGAGGCCGGCATCAAGGTCGCGATGCAGGGAACCGGTGAGACCGTGTGGCTAGAGCACTTCCTTTATCTTGGCGAAGCCTTCCAAAACCCGGCCTTTGTGGATCCGGATCAGCCCGTCGTGGTGCAAGATGAACCCGCCCCGACACCAACCGATGAACCGGACGACCCCGCGCCGCCCCCGCGCGATGAGGAACGGCCGCCGCGCGATCCCGTGGATCCCGATGATGCGCCGGTCGTGGTGCCGACCCCGCTTTGGGCGGGCGTTTGGTTAAATGCAAACCTGGTAATCGAAACCTTGCAGATTCCCGACCAGCCGGCATTGCATGACGTCGAGGCCGTGGTCGTGATCGACGAAGACGAAGTTACGCTGGAACGAGTTCATGTGCGGATTGGGGATAGTCCCGTCGACCTGTCCGGCTCCCTCACTTTTCACGCGGATCAGCCGGCGACATTGTATCAGCTTTGGACCGATCTCTCCGTGCAGCGTTTCGATGTCGGGGCCTATTTGCTGGAGGTCGAACCGGCGCAAACGCCCGCATTCGAAGGTGTCGTCAGTGTGTCCGGCCACTTGGAGGGAGGCGCGCCTGATCTGGACACACTGGCCGAGCGACTGGTCGGGAATTTTTCGATCAAAGCGGAGTCGGCCATCGTGCGGGCGTTCAGGCAACGGGGCGTGAGTCGTGCCATGGATGCCGCTACGGCTGCTTCGCGTATCGGAGATTTGGTTAGTGGCCGACAAGATATCGATGTAGTGGCGGAGATTGTGGAATATTTCCGGGAAATTAAGTTTGATGAAATCGCCATCGATGCTCGCCGCAATCCTGACCTGAGCGTGGACATCACCCAACTGCTGTTGCGAAATCGCGAGCTGTTAATGGAGGGCAGCGGCCACATCGGACACGAACCGGATCGCTCCTTTCATCAGCAACCGATGGCATTGAATCTGGATATCGGCACGCGCGAGCCGTTGGACCGCTTGTTCGACTCGCTGCGCCTGCTGCAAGCGGAACCCGGCGAGCACGGCTACCGGATGCTGAATCGCTCCGTGGAAGTGTCCGGCAACATCGGCGAACCGGATGCGCGTCCCCTGTGGGTGATCATTCTCGATGCAGGCGCACGGCGTTTAGTGCCGGATACGCGCTCTCGGCCAGCCGACGAGGAAGAGCCGTCGGATCGACGTCCCTCAAGGCTCGACCGCCTCCAGCAATTCCTGTAGCCTGCTCTGCATGTCAGCGAAACCGATCTATCTCTGGTTCGATCTCGAGTTCACGGACTTGGATCCGAACAAGGCGCAGATGCTGCAAGTTGCCGCCCTGCTCACCGACGTGCATTTGCAGCCGCTTAAATCCGATGACCCCGGCCTCAATATCAGCGTGGCCCTCGCAGCAGACGCACCGGTGTCGGCCTGGGTGGAGGAGAATCTGGCGGATTTGGTGGCGCTGTGTCGCTCCGACAAGGCGACGCCGACGGATCAGGTCGAAGCCATGCTGCTCGATTATCTCAGCAGTCAGGTGGGGACCATGGCCGAGGATATTCAAGAGCGGCCGGTCTTGTCGGGCAACAGCGTGCATAACGACTGGCGCTTGGCCGCCATGCATTATCCGAAGCTGATCGCACAGCTCAACTATCGCCTCCTCGACGTCTCCACGCTCAAGCAACAATGGCTGGGCTGGCTGGAGCGACCGGAATTCGAAAAAGAGAATGCCACGCTCGTCGCCGAGCACCTGCCCTTCCAACACCTGCCCCTGGAAGGTCGGCGCCACGACGCGCTGTACGACGTGCTGGCTTCGATTGCCGAGCTCAACTTCTATCGTCAAAATATGTTGATGCCGCCAATGGCGTGACGGGCAGACAAAGGCGAATGCCCCCAGCAGGCTTGTCTCAACTTATACCAGTTTCCAATACTTTTCGGTCCATTCTCGGCGGACGCGACGGAGCGCGTCCCTCCGGTTTGCCCCTGCAGGACGCGGCTTTTCTTTTTTGGCACTGGAGGGGCAACCTCCGTGTTGACCAGAGATTGTACCGAAAAGAAATAGCAACGGGTATGAGACACAAGGCAAATGCCCCCAGCGGGCTTGTCCCGCTGGAGCAAAAGCTTTGATGAGAAGAAGAGCCTGCAAGCCAAGAAATCGAATGGAGCGAGTCTGGCGCTTCCTCTGCACTCGCTCCGATCATTTCAGGCGCTTTCCCAAACTTGGCCCGAATCGCAAACTTCCGCTCCAGCGAGGCAAGCTCGCTGGGGGCGAAATACACGTTTTGCATCCTCGCCTATCATGGAGAATGTGCAGAACAGGCTGGGCGGCCGACCTAATCCCCACGGGTTAGCACCGCAACCGCTTCAATGTGCGCCGTCTGCGGGAACATGTCGAAGGGCTGAACCTCTGCCAAGCGGTAGCCCGCAGCATGCAATCTTTTGATATCCCGCGCCAACCGATCCGGCGAACAAGAGACATACAGAATCGAGTGCACGGGATTTGCAATGAGTTGTTTCAACACCTCGGGCTGACAGCCGTTGCGCGGCGGATCCAGCAGACACATGGTGTCGCGCCCTTCCACCTTGGCCAGCACATCCTGTAATCCATGTTCAACCCGTGCCGCGAGCCAGTCAATATGTTGAATCCCCAGCTTGTCGGCATTCCTCCGCCCCGCCCGCACGGCATCTTGATCGGATTCAATGGCGATGATTCGCTGTACATGCTCGGCCGCGAGCAATCCGAACACGCCTACCCCGGCATAAGCGTCGATCAGCGTATCGCAACCGGATAGCTGAATACGTCCGACCAGCCATTCCGCCAACTCTTCGGCTACCGCTTGATTGACCTGAAAGAATGATTGCAGCGGTACTTTGAAGCGGTGCATCAGCAGCGATTGATTGAGCCAGCGCTTCTCGTCACCGATATCGCAGTGCGCCGTGTCATCGGCATCCACGCGGATCGACAAATCCTGCTCGGCCGGCAATCCGTCTGGATGCGCTTCGTTCCAGTCTTGCAGGGCGCGAATCAATTCCTCCCGTGCAATCGGACAGTCATCCAACTCAATGCGGTCGTTGTGCGCCAGCCCGACAAAAGCCGGTTTGCCCGGCCCGTGTAACGTGATGCGAGAACGATACTGCCACGGCTGCGGCGACGGGATAATCGCGTGTACCGGCGGATCGGCGACACCGCCGATCCGCTGCAAGAGCGCGTGCACCTGAGCCTCTTTGGCCCGTAGTTGTGCCTCGTAATTCAAGTGCTGATACTGACAACCCGCACAGCGGGCAAAATGTGGACATATGGGCGTGGTGCGATCAGGGCTGGCTTCCAGCACGCGGCGCGCGTGTCCGCGGGCGAAACGGTCCTTCACGACGCTGATTTCGACGTCCACCCGCTCGCCCGGAATCGTGAAGGGCACGAAAACCGCTTGGCCCGCGATACGACCGACGCCGGCTCCGCCAAAGGCGAGATCTTCTATTTGTACGGCATGGATCGTGCCGACCTTCAAATCGCTTTGCATATTGCTCTGTGTCCCCTATTCCGCTAGGTTCGCGCCCATGGCTCCACCCAGCAGAGAGTATATCTATGGCATCAATCCCGCCTTCGAAGTCATTCGGGCGGGGCGCCGCACCATCTACGAAGCCTTTCTGAATGGCGCCACGATCAAACAACCGCGCCTGGCCAAACTCAAAGACGTCATCGAACAGCGCAACATAACCGTGACCATCGTCGATAAGCAACGCCTGTTTGAGTTGTCGCGCAGCAAAGAACATCAAGGCGCAGTGCTGCGAACCTCGACCTACCCCTACGTGCCTTTCGAGTCGCTGCTCGGGCAGTCGCGCTTGTTGATGCTGGATAACGTCGAGGATCCCACCAACGTGGGTGCCATCATTCGCAGCGCCGAAATCTTTGGTTTTCATGCCATTTGCTTGCCGACCAAAGGCACTCCCGACGTGTACCCCTCGGTCGTGAAAGTGTCCGCAGGCGCATCTGAGTATTTACAGATTTGTCGCGAAAAGAGCGCCAACAACTACTTCAAGGCCGCCGTGGAAGCGGGCTATCGCGTCATTGCGCTGGACGGCAAAGGCACAACGGATTTAGCGGAGATCAAGCTGGTGCCGGAAGAGAAATGCCTGCTGGTGATCGGTGGCGAGGATCGCTCTGTCGGACAGTACATTCTCAACGAGGCACACACCGTGGCACGGATATCAATGGCTGGTCGCGTCAACTCCCTGAACGCCTCCGTCGCTGCGGGGATCGCCATGTTCACGCTGGGCGCGCGGTGATCAGCCGCCGCACGACTTGACAGAGCCCGTAATGCGTCATACATTGTGTGACATGAAATCGGCAATGTTATCTATTCGACTGGATGAGAATCTTGAGACCCTGCTGGACGAGGCCAGTCAGAGGCAGCACAAGTCTCGTAGCGAGATTGCGCGAGAGGCGTTGAGGCGTCAACTGCGTATCGGTCAGTTTGAATCGCTTCGTCGCAAAGTGATGCCTTATGCAGAGGCGCAAGGCTACTGGACCGATGAAGACGTCTTCAAAGAACTTTCATGAGGGTGTTCCTGGACACGAATGTCTTGGCCAGCGCGTTAGCGACGCGAGGGTTGTGTGCCGACCTGCTTCGTGACGTCTTGGCGAAGCACGACCTCATCGTGTCCCAGCCCTTGCTAGATGAGCTGAGACGGATTCTACTGAGTAAATTCAAGACTCCGGAGGCCCTGACGAATGAGATGCTCAGCTTCTTCGAGTCAGACCTGATGCACATCGATCAAGAACCCTTACACCCCATTGATATCAACGATAAAGACGATGTTGTCATGTTGTCTTCAGCCATCAACCGGCAAGCCGATATGTTTGTGACCGGAGACAAGGAGGCGCTCAGCTTGAGCCAATTTAAGGGCATGCCCATCCTATCGCCCAGAGCCTTTCTTGAGCAGCGTCATGCCCAAGACGAAAACGAGTAACGCGACCCCGCTTCTGCGCTTGCACCACTCTCAGTGGTAGGCTAATCTGCGCGCCACAGTTTTTCGAACCCTAACCTGTTAAGGAGACACAGTAATGTCAGAGATCATCGATATACATGGACGCGAAATCATTGATTCCCGCGGCAACCCCACCGTCGAAGTGGAAGTCACCTTGTTGAGCGGCGTGGTCGGCCGTGCTGCCGTGCCCTCGGGCGCGTCAACCGGCGAAAACGAAGCGCTGGAATTGCGGGATGGCGATAAGAAGCGTTATCTCGGCAAGGGCGTCAAGAAGGCGGTCAAGAATATCAACACCTCGATCGCCAACGCCTTGGACGGCCTTGATTCGCTCGACCAGACAACGGTTGACCAGACGCTATTGAATCTCGACGGCACGGAAACCAAGAGCAAGCTCGGCGCGAACGCGATGCTGGGCGTATCCATGGCGGTCGCGCACGCGGCGGCCTCCTACCTCGAATTGCCGCTGTTCCGTTACATCGGCGGCACCAACGCCAAGTGTCTGCCGGTGCCGATGATGAACATTCTGAACGGCGGCGAGCACTCGGACGCGCCGGTCGATATTCAGGAATTCATGATCATGCCCAAAGGCGCCAAGTCCTTCTCGCAAGGCCTGCAAATGGGCGCAGAAGTCTTCCATGCCCTGAAAGCGGTGTTGAAGAAGATGGGCCTGAGCACGGCGGTCGGCGATGAGGGCGGGTTCGCGCCCAATGTAGCCAGCAACCAGCAGGCGTTGGACGTTATCATTGAGGCCATTCAAAAGGCCGGCTACACGCCCGGCAAAGATATCTTCATTGCCTTGGACGCTGCCGCCAGCGAGTTCTACGACAAGGCCAAGAAGAAATACGTCTTCAAGAAGAGCGATAAGTCCAAGCGTTCCGCCGCGCAAATGGTTGAGTACTACG
>SLAD01000417.1 GCA_007126995.1 Kiritimatiellia bacterium
GAGAATCGTATCTTCAGTATCTTCCGCGATCGTGCGCTGGACATGCGGGTCTGGGGGCACACCAAGACATTCCCGACACTGAACGGCCCCGCCGCCTTCTATTCGGCGGCGATGCGGAACAAAGCATTCCTGATCGGCACCGCCGACCATGCCTCATTACGTTACGGCACGACCGAAGCTATTCGCTGGGCCGACGACCTGCCCTTCTCCGCTCAACTGGCGGCGCTCGGCCCGCGTTATAATCGCATGCTGTTTCTGGACGACCATCACACCCTGCATTCTTTCGATTTGCATGACCCACATCCACAGGCCGGCTGGCGCACGTACTTTGGACGGATTCAATATGAGGGACAGGCGGAGGCGACCTTTGCGTGGCAATCCACCGGAGGCCGCGACGATTTCGAGCGTAAGCTGTCCTTGGTGCCGCTGATTATCGGCACCTTGAAGGGCACCATCTATGCGATGATTTTTGCGCTGCCGA
This sequence comes from Kiritimatiellia bacterium, assembly GCA_007126995.1. Lineage (GTDB taxonomy): Bacteria > Verrucomicrobiota > Kiritimatiellia > SLAD01 > SLAD01 > SLAD01. The sequence goes on from SLAD01000417.1 coordinate 482, forward strand.
TTGCCTTGCTGGCGGCCATCTACACCTCCCAGTTCTTGCAGCCATCGATTAAGAAATACGTGAAGCCCACCATGGAAATCATGGCGTCACTGCCGTCCGTGGTACTAGGCTTTCTGGCCGCGCTCTGGCTGGCGCCGATTGTCAGCAATGCCGTACCTTCGGTGATCTTTGCCGTCATCGCCGTGCTCATCAGCGCTTACGGTTTCGGCCTACTGTGGGGCAACTTGCCACAGCGCATTCGCTTGCGCCTGCGGCCCGGGTACGAGTTCCTGGCCTTTGTGCCGATCATGTTCTTGGCGGCGGCATTGGGCTGGGCGCTGGGACCGGTCGTGGAAAAACTCTTCTTCGTCGTCACCGAACCCACCACCGGCTTGCAGGTGGCAGATTTTCGGCTCTGGTTCCCGACGGTCACTGGACTGGGCTTCGAACAGCGCAATGCATTTGTGGTCGGCTTTGTGATGGGCTTTGCGGTTATCCCAATCATCTTCACCATCACCGAGGACGCGTTGTCGAATGTGCCGGAATCGTTCCGGTCGGGGTCGCTGGCCTTGGGCGCCAGCCGTTGGCAAACCGCGATGCGGATTGTGCTACCGACCGCTTCCGCCGGCATTTTTTCCGCCATCATGATTGGCTTGGGCCGCGCGGTCGGCGAAACGATGATCGTGGTGATGGCCACCGGCAACACGCCGGTGACCGAACTGAATCCTTTTACGGGCATGCGCACCTTGTCGGCGAACATCGCGGTGGAGCTGCCCGAGGCGCCTTACTTGGGGACGCTTTATCGTACCCTCTTCCTGGGAGCGATGGTGCTGTTTCTGATGACCTTTATCGTGAATACCGTGGCCGAAATCATGCGCCAACGCTTGCGGGAGAAATACAAGGCAGTGGAATGAGAGCTGAATCATCCGGCTATTGCTTACGGAATCCTTAATCATGAACGAGCAACGAACCTTCGAACCCGTGAAACCAGCAGGCGAACCCCTTGTCTGGGTCACCGCGATGGGATTGGCGATCGGCCTGACGATGATCGCTGGGCTGATGACGTTGATTCTCTACAACGGCATTGGCGTCTTCTGGCCCAAACGGGTTGCCTTGGTGGAGTTCGATGAAGCGGGTGCCACTCGCTTCCAGGGCGGCTTACATGTAATGGGTATCGTGACCATTGAACAGGATCGCGATCTTCGCGATTTGACGCCCGAGCAATTGCAGAGCGAGAACCCGGATGATCGACGTGAAAAACAACTCTTTATGGGGAACCGGGACGCGTTCGGACAAGCATTCGCCTTCTTTAACGTCGGAGACATTGTACAGATCACCTATCCACCGAACGTCATCCGCGCCGAGCGCGTCGAATGGGGTGACGCCATATTCATTCCCGTCCGTTTGGAGGATGCTGACGGCGAAACGATTGCGGCGGACGATCCCGAATTTGATCGTGTCCTGCGCCAACGCGTGCGCGAAGCAGCGACTCGCCGAGCCGACATCAATCGCATCGAGCGCCACCAGATCGGCCGGATCAATTTACAGATGCGCGAGTTGGAGTTGGAGGAACGATTCTATCTGCGTATCGAGGAGCGGACCGCCGCAGAAGAGGCGGCGCTTCGGAATATTCGCCAGCGCATAGCAGAACTCAATGCACATTATGAACCGCTGGCCATGGAGGCCAACGCTTTGCGACAACAGCAGCGGCAACATACCCTCGTGTATGAAGTGGTGACCGGTGCCGAGCGACGGTTGGCGGTGGGCGACATCATCGGCTATCACTATCCCAACCGCTTAACCTTGGGCGGGCGCACACGCTTGTTCTTCGCGCATATCGGATCGTTCTTGAGCGGCTACCCACGCGAGGCCAACACCGAAGGCGGCATCTTCCCCGCCATCTTCGGCACCTTCGTGATGACGCTGATCATGAGCATCGCCGTGATGCCCTTCGGTGTCATGGCGGCGATCTATTTGCGCGAGTACGCCAAGCAGGGCCCGTTTGTCCGCTCGGTCCGCATTGCCATCAACAACTTGGCCGGCGTGCCTTCGATTGTGTTCGGCATCTTCGGGCTCGGCTTCTTTGTCTACTTCGTTGGCGGCAGTATCGATCAACTCTTCTTTAGTCGGGCCTTGCCGACGCCGACCTTCGGCACGGGCGGCATTCTTTGGGCGGCGTTGACGCTGGCGCTGATGACCGTGCCGGTGGTGATCGTGGCCACGGAGGAAGCCTTAGCGGCGGTTTCCCGCGGTGTGCGGGAAGGGTCACTGGCCTGCGGGGCATCCAAATGGCAAACAATTCAACACCTGGTGTTGCCGGCAGCAGCGCCGGGCATCTTGACCGGCTTGGTGCTGGCGATGGCGCGCGGCGCGGGCGAGGTAGCGCCGCTGATGCTGGTGGGTGTGGTGGCGCTGGCGCCTAATCTGCCGATTGATAGCCTGTTCCCGTTCATCCACTTGGAACGCAAGTTCATGCATCTCGGTTTTCATATTTACGACTTGGGCTTCCAATCGCCGGACTCGGAGGCGGCCAAGCCGATGGTGTTTGCAACCACGCTGGTTTTGATTCTGCTCGTCGTGGTCCTGAATTTGACCGCCATCCTGGTGCGGAATCATCTCCGCAAGAAATACGCCGCCGGGACATTCTAGGTTTGAAGGAGATACGGATATGAACGCAGTACTTGAATCAGACACCAAGAACGGATCCTCCACGCGCCAGCGACGCCCCGAGGTTAGTAGCCGCTCCGGTTCGGAATCCGCTGAGGCCGTGAACGCCAGCCATATCAGCATTCAAAACTATGGCTTCTTCTACGGCCCGACGCAGGTGCTGTTCGACCTCAACATGGATATTCCCGAGCGCCGCGTCACCGCGATGATCGGTCCTTCCGGCTGCGGCAAGTCGACCCTGCTGCGCAACATCAACCGGATGAATGACCTGATTCCCGGCATTCGCCACAGCGGCGACATCCTGATTGAAGGTATGAGCATTTACGACCCGTATCTCGAGGTGATCTCACTGCGCAAGCGCATCGGCATGGTGTTCCAAAAGTCCAATCCGTTCCCGAAATCGATTTACGAGAATATTGTGTACAGCCTGCGCGTGGCGGGACGGAACAAGAAATCGGAACTGGACGAGACGGTGGAGAGTTCGTTGAAGGCGGCGGCGCTATGGGATGAAGTGAAGGACCGGCTGCACGAAAGCGCGTTCAGCTTGTCCGGCGGCCAGATGCAGCGACTCTGTATTGCGCGGGCCATTGCCAATCGCCCGGAGATTCTGTTGATGGATGAGCCCTGCTCCGCGCTCGACCCGATTGCCACCGGCAAGATCGAGGATTTGATCGAAGAGCTGAAAAAGGAGTATACGATCATCATCGTGACCCACAACATGCAGCAAGCGGCACGCGTATCGGATCGCACCGCCTTTCTGTATATGGGTAAATTAATCGAATACGCAGATACCGAGACCATCTTCATGAACCCGCGCGAACAACAAACTGAAGCATACGTATCCGGAAAGTTTGGCTGAGCAATCGACACGATACGAATCAACGAGGGATAGATGACCATACATTACAGAAACGAAGTAAACGCCCTGAAAGAGAAACTCGTGGCCTTGAGCGGCCAGGTAGAGGATCAGCTCCAACGCGCGGTTGAATCGGTTCGTCATCGCGATGTCAAGATCGCCACCTCCGTGTTGGACAGCGACCACACGATCGACTTGGCCGAGGTCCACCTAGAGGAGGAATGCCTCAAGATCCTGGCGCTGCATCAGCCCGTTGCGCACGATCTTCGATTCATCGTCGCCGTGCTCAAGATCAACAATGACTTGGAGCGGATTGGTGATTTGGCCGTGAATATTGCCGAGCGCGCCATCTTTCTGGCCGGCCAGGTCATGCCGGGCACAGATTACGATTTTTCCGTCATGGCCGCAAAGACCTTGAACATGCTGAGAGAGAGCCTGGACGCCCTGCTGCGCGAAGACATGGAGATCGCGGCAAGGGTCCGTGAATCCGACAATGAAGTGGATGAAGATCACCGCAACATGTACCAGCAGATCAAGAAGAGTATTCGCGAATCACCCGAACACGTGGACCCGCTGATCAACCTACTGTCCATCTCGCGGAATCTGGAACGGATCGCGGATCACGCCACCAACATCGCCGAGGATGTCATCTATCTGTACACAGGCGAGATCGTGCGCCATCGCTTTGCGTCAGGCCAGATTAGCGACCAGTGATGCCGAATAATTCAGTAGCGCAGCCAGTACGACAAGGCGCGAAGCGAGTTGGTGGCACACAAGGTGAGATGCTGGCCCTCCCCGGGCGCGACGAAGCCCGGAGACTTGACCTGATAGGTATCTTCGTCTTTTCCAAAGATCAAGGCCACATCTCCACTCGCCGCGGTCAGGAGTGTGGCGCCCGCGGGCGGTTTTCCGCTGTCATCGTATTTGAGCCAGGTCAATGTGAAGAAGTTGCTGCGTTCAATGCCATGCAGCACCACAAACCCGCCCAGCGCCGCCCATTCCCCTGCGAGTTCCAGCGAGAAGGGCAGCGAGTGAGGCATCAGCAGGTTGGTCTGCGCTCCCCCCATAACGAGTCCGGACGCGCGAACGGGACGGAAACTCGCCGCATGAAAACCATCCACGGTTTCGGCGTTTCGATAGTAGGAGCCGTGCTGCCCATCAAGCAGATCGGCATCCAATCCGGACCCATGGCCGTCGTCGATCTTATCGGCCGTCACCGAGCCGTCTTGAATGGCCCCGCCCTGCAACTCCGTCAGGCCGGACCCGTCACCGACAAAGGTGCCCGCCGAGACGGCACCGTCAATCAACAGGTCTGTGGCGGTAATCGATCCCGAGACATCCAGGTCGACATTCAGCGCCGCACCTCCAATTACGTCAACCCACGTTTTGAACATCATGTCCTTTGCGGGATCCACGCTGGATCTTCCGCCGGGATACGTATTCCCGATGCTCAAGCCGAAATTAAGAAGGAAGATGCCCGCACGCTCCAACTTCATGGTCAAGACCTCACCGGCATCAACCAAAACCGTTTCATCTATTTCGACCGATTGCCAGTATTGCGTGAAGATTACATGCCGCGTCCAGAACGCTGCATTTGTTGCCGCCGCCCCGCGATGAAGCGTGAGTTGGGCTTCGCCGTTACCCCAATGATAATTATGCCATACGGTCACTTCAGCCAGCCGCCCGGACCGGCCTACCGTCAGCGTTTGCCACACAGAATCATGAAGCCATCTATCTTCATGATGACTAGTCTGTTGCTGATCGAGCACGGGATGGGCACTGTCCGGGCGTACTTCCAGCACCGTATCAGCCGCCGCGCTTATGACGCGGAATGCGCCCGCGTCCTCCAACCTGACTTCCACATCGCCAGCCCGGCAGACCAATGCCATCAACAGAATGCCTCCAAACAGAATCATGGTTTTCATGGTGGATGCTCCTCTACTGCTATGCTGTAAAACATGACGGGCGGTGAGGGGGTTGCGATATTGGTCCACACGCACGAGGGCTCGCTATAGACCGAAACCACACCGGCCGTCGACCAGGAAGATTGCAGCAGGTTCGAAGCAGCCAGGATCGAGTAGCGACGTCCTGATGCGGTGCGCCAGCCGACGACATCCGCACCGTCCGCGTCCCGGTGCAGGGAAATCAGTTCGAGCACACACAACGGATCGAGTGGATGGGTGTTCGCCCAGTATTCAGAAAAATTATCTGATCCATCCGCATCGGGATCGTCGTGGGGCAGCGCTGCGGTCCGGCCACCGAAATAGGTCAGTTCCCACCAGTCGGGCAAGCCATCCCCATCGGAGTCGCCACGCAGGTGGGTGACGGCAAGGTCCACCGAGCCCGTCGTTTCCAATCGCCAGATCCATGCGTCGGATGAATAGAAGTGACCGAAGTCGCTGGCGGGATTACCGGATGCGATGATGGCGCGTACGGGATAAGCGCCAACAACCGTCTCCATCACGATTTCGCACACGCCGGTGATCGCACCCGAGACCATCACCTGACTAAATGTATCGTGGGAAGTCGCTTGGCATATAAAACGGGAGCCAGGCAAAAAACCCAGACTCCCAACGACGCGCTGCGTGCCGACATCGTCTGCGCCGGGCACACAAGCGCCTGCGATGACAAGATCGGCCTCAATGGTTCCGCTACCCGAGAGAACCGCATCGGCGGCGATGAAGACTGTCCCCGCAGACAGAGCGGCATCGTTATGTACCGTCCCCCCTCCGACATAGACCGTTGCGGCCTGTACGGAAAACGTGCAGAAGACACCGCATAGCACCGCGCATGATCGATTGATCTTCATTTCTCACGCCCTTGGCGGAGACTATCTTCTCTATAACCCAGACTACGCCGCTGACGAAAAACAATCAATGGGGGTTCATCTTTTCAGCAATATGCGCATAAGAGTATAGGAAGAGGCGAATCAGACGTTGGTCGTCCCCAGCACTGCGATCTATTCAAGTCCGCATCACCCTCTTGACTTACGCAGACGCGCTATCCGCCGCGTTCTGTTGGTCTTCCCGCTTCGTTCCGCACGATCCGGGCGCGCAACAGCATTGATTTGCCAATCCACGCAGAATCAGTAGCACGCCGATGATGGTCAGGATAATGGCCCCCCACCGGACGGGCCACCAGGCAAACACGATCACCAAGGCGCCAAGGATCGTGGTGCATATACAGGGAACATATTTCGCGACGGCCGACGCATTCTGCTCATTCATGTCATCCTCCTGGATGGGGTTATCTCATTATGTTCTCACTCAAGGCAGCTCCACAATGACTCGATGGAAAGGCCCCGCGGGCGGCTGGTTCGTATCCGACAGGGCATCTTCTCCACCGACACCGAAACGCGTCGGAGTGCCCGGGACATTGGTCCAGACGCCGTCGATCAGATCGTCGGTGAATTGGAGTGAATACACGCGTCCAGTCGATCCGGGCTCAAAGTGTATAACCCGCGGCGGGCCGGGCTCGATGGCGAACACATGAAAGACCGAATTAGAATCGGTAGGATCAAGATCGGCGATGAACTGCTGCAACAGGGTCATGCGCTTATCGCTATCGTAGCGCTGATCCACATCGGCCCAGGTCTCGCCTTCGCCGCGCGTGATATCGTGCTCGTCATACCAATCGATCGGCACGAGGGACACGCTCTTGAAGTGCGCTGTTATGGTGAGGTTGGTGGTAATATCCGTGTCGGTGCGCGGATTGTCGGTGCGGCCATCGCTCCATTGATCGAATGCCGCGCCGTCGTCGGGGACGGCTTCAACCGGATCGCCGTCCTGGCCGACCAGCACCACCTGTATGGCCGGACCGCTGATCATTCCCCCGACGCTCGCCGTGTAGATAAGGTTACGTTCATTGGGATCGAGCAGGCGCGGGTATCCCGCATTCAGTCCAGCCACATCTTCCGACCACACGTCGACGAAGTCCCAATCCAAGTAGGTCGTTTCGGTATCGTGCGGATAGGTCATCGCTTCGGTTGTTCTCCCGGCACCGC
>SLAD01000052.1 GCA_007126995.1 Kiritimatiellia bacterium
CGCTCTTGTTCTCGATCTTCTCCTTGATCGCGCCCTCATATTGAGGACCGCCCTGCTCCTTGATAAAACGTACAATATCACGGATTTCGTCATCCGTCGTCATCGTGCCTTGGGAGCGTATGAGTTTAGAGCTACCGGGCGGCAAGAACAGCATATCGCCTTTCCCCAGCAGTTTATCAGCGCCGCTCGCGTCCAGAATGGTGCGGGAATCGTTCTTTTGCGCCACTTGAAAGGCAATGCGCGCCGGAAAATTGGCCTTGATGGTGCCGGTGATGACGTTCACGGAGGGTCGCTGCGTGGCAAGGATCATGTGGATGCCCACGGCGCGCGATAGCTGGGCCAGCCGGGCAATCGAATTTTCGATTTCGGCCTGCGCGACCAGCATGAGATCCGCCAACTCATCCACGATAATCACAATGTAAGGCACTTTATCGGGGATCGCGTGCGGATCGTTTTCGTCGACCTCGTCCTCTTCGCCGAACAGATCCGGTTGCTTGACAATGGGACGACTATTGAACGCTTTGATATTTCGCACGCCGACTTTGGCAAAGAGCTTGTATCGTTTTTCCATTTCATTGATGGCCCAGCGCAGTCCCAACGAAACTTTCTTGGGATCCGTGATGACCGGCACCACCAAATGGGGCAAGCCCTCATAGCCTGAGAATTCGACAATCTTGGGATCAATCAACATGAGCCGCATCTCGTCGGGTTTGCGCGACATCAGCAGGCCGGCCAGGATCGAGTTCATACAAACGGTTTTGCCCGCGCCGGTTGCGCCGGCAATCAACATGTGCGGCATGTCGGCCAAATCCGCCACCAGCACATGACCGCCCACATCCTTGCCCAATGCCAACGGCAAGGCGAACTTGTCAGTCTTCCAGGCGGGGCTTTCCATCACCTCCCGCATATAGACCATCGTCGATTTTGAGTTCGGCACTTCGATGCCGACCACGCCTTTGCCGGGGATGGGCGCCTGAACGCGGACACTTTCGGCTTTCATCACCAACGCGATGTTGTTGCTGAGCCCGGTGATCTTTTCCAGTCGCACACCGGGTGCCGGCAAGAGCTCGAATCGTGTCACGACCGGCCCCTGCTCCACATTGGTGACTTTCGCCTCGATACCGAACTCGGCCAGCGTTTCCTCCAACAGCGCAGATCCGACCGAATGGTCTTCGGTATACTCAATGCCTTGATTGGTTTGCGCCGGCATCAGCAAGTCCAGCGGCGGCAAGTTGTAGCCGGACGAAGCGCCCGCAGCCTGAGGCGCAACAGGCGTGGAGACGGCGGCCGCCGCCTCCTTCGCTTCCGGCTTCGGCGCAGGCTTGCTCTCCTTCTTCACGGGTTTCGCAGGCGGTAGCGGTGCCGGCTCGGGCAGAGGCTCCGGTTCAGGCTCCGGTTGTTTCGTTCGCCTCCGTTTGGCCGCCGCTTCCGCCTCTTCGCGTTTGAGCATCGCCTCTTCCAGCCGTGTCCGGCGCGACTCGACCTGTTTCACCTCATTTTCCAACTGCTCGAGGCGATCCTTGCGCTCGACCATACGCTGATTGATATGATTAATCGCCGCGACTACCGCGCCCCCGGCCCGCTTCGCGACTTCCCACGGATGAACCGCGAGCACGATGGACAGGCCGGTCAGCATGATCGCGACCGCCAAAATACCGGTGCCAACCTGCCCCATCAGGCGCTCAAGGCCTTGCGTGCCCAGCAGGTAGCCCACCAATCCGCCGCGATTGTCGACATTCAGATACTCCATGGCCTGTTCCCAGCCGCTATGCTGAATCTGGATCAAAACCGCCAGCGCTGCATAGATCGCCCAGATCCACGCCACGCGCGTCCAGACCAGTCCCTCGCGTCGCACCAGCAGCATCACGCCCAGCCCGGCAAAGACCGCCGGGCACAAATAGCCGGTCACGCCGAACGCGACGAAGATCACGAAGGAAAACCAAGCGCCGGCCGGACCGACGTAGTTTCGGGCCGGATCGTTAGGGGGCTCCTGATTGAATACGATGTCCTCGGGCACGTAGGAGATCACGCTCAGGAACATGAGCACACAAAAGGCCAGCAACAGGATACCCCACGCTTCACGCCATCCGGTGCGCCTGACTTCTGAATTCGTCTTTGCCATAAGGGTGTACGCTATCAATTACTGGGCTTTCTGTGCAAGCCTCCCGATGGCTCCCGGATGCCTGTCCCGGAAAAGCACGAACCGCACTTTGATCTGCGTGATCCTGTGCTATAGTCCCAGCGTCAATTAAACAGGAGCAGAATTATGGCGAGGAATACGACGCTACTCGGCGCGGCACTGATTGTCTTGGGTATCGTGGCCTACATTATAACAGCAGCCGCCTCCATCACGGCGCTGATCCCGATGTTTTTCGGATTGCCACTGGTCGCCCTCGGGCGGCTCGCGGAAAGACAAGAGTCCCGACGGAAACATTACATGCATGCCGCCGCTGCGCTCGCATTACTGGGCTTTCTCGGGACGGTGGGCGCGGTACGCTTTGCCCTGTACTTGGTCTCGGTAGGCCCCGTCCATGTAAACAATCCGCCGGCGGTCATCACTCGCACCATCATGGCGGCGCTGTGCGGGGTTTACCTGTATTTTAGCGTGCAATCTTTCATCGCAGCCCGGCGGGCCCGCGAGAACACACCCATCTGATTCTACACCTTCAGTTCTTTGAGCTTGGCGCGAAGCTGTTTTTCATTGTAGCGACGAATTTGGGCTTCAGGTACGCCGGCCGCAATCAGGCGCTGGCGTTGCTCCAGCAGGCGACGACGACGCGCCGCCCCAGTCTTCTTGGGACGTAATAGATTCTTGTTTTTCGTCAGTTTAACTCGTGGCATGTTCGATCCTCTTTATCGCTGTAATATAAATTCGGCGGAAAACCGGAATGGGGATTCCTGCAATGGCCGCATACCTTAGTCAGTGCCCCTGCCCTTGTAAACACCTAAAGCGCACAATCAAAGGAAACTACGCCGAAAGTTTGCGGACCAGAATACGGGACTTGCGACCGCTGGCCTCGTAGGCGGACTGCCGATCGGACGGCAAGTCCTCCAGGCTTCCCACCGAAAACCCGCCTTTTTGCTGAAAATAGTTGAATGCCTGGGTCGACAACGCAAAAAGCCACTTGCAGCCCAGCGCCTTGGCCTTACTACACGAAAACTCGATCAAGGCACCACCGATGCCCTGATTCTCATGGGCTTGCGATACGAACAGACATTGCAGTTCGGCGCATTCCTCCGCGGCGAAAAGCCGGAGTCCAACACAGGCCACGACATTACGATCGATCTCGAATACATAAAAATTTGCCAGTTGATCCAGCACGTCCTGACGCGACCGCGGAACCAGTTCTTCGGCCGCTACTGCGTCACGAATCAGCGCCATGATCACACCGACATCGCGTTTGCGCGCGGGTCGAATCGACTGGTATTCGTTCGCGTAGATCATCGTGCCGACGCCCTCATTGGAGAAGATCTCCCCTAGCAAAGCCTCATCCTGCAAACCATTGATCATGTGAACGCGCTGCACCCCCTTTTGGCAAGCATGCAGCCCATGCTCGAGCTTGCTGCGCAAGTCGGCAGTGAGTTGTGTGCCCCGGTCGCGCAGATAGTTTTCCGCTTCGGCTACGGAAAACTGCGCACTCAACGTACCCCCCTCCGCGATTCCATTGTGCGTGGAGATAAAGATCAGCTTAGCGGCTTTAAGGGATTCGGCAACCTCACGCGCAGCCTGATCCGAATTCACCCGGAAGGTCTGTCCATTGCCGTCAAATCCGACCGGCGGGATAATGGGCACGATCCCTTCCGCCAGCAGGATTTTGAGAAAGTCGGTATCCACCCGCTCCACTTTGCCGGTGTGCGCGTAATCCTTACCCTTTCGGATACCTGCCGGATGCGCAACAATTGCATTCGTGACGGCGGCGCGGACGTCCGTCTCGGTCAACCCTTCCAGGATATCGTGAGCAAAACGGTTCGCAGCCGTCACAGCCAACTCGAGGGTTGGACTATCCGTGATCCCCATCCCCTCCAAATCGCTCACCGCACAATTCAATTGGTCGGCCAAGCGCTGAATGCCGCAGCTAGCGCCGTGAACGATCACGACGTTAATGTTCAGGCTTCGGAGCACGGAAATATCCAGCAACAGATTGCGGAAATTGTCCGCCACAAGCACGGCACTATCGATGCTCAAGACGAACAGGCGGTCCCGAAACCGCGCCATATAGCCCAAAATACCTCTTAAATCAGTGGCCTTCATATGGTCACAAGCGTTCCTGAAAGCGCTTCGAAATGCAAGGCCATAGGCGCGTGCGACTGAAGAAGAGGAGCAGAGGTTGGATTCGAGATCTTGCTACCTGGCAGTCCTCAGTAAACCTTAATGAGCCGATTGAGCGGATAATCCAAGGCTGGCAAAGGAATCGGGAGAAATTCGTGGTCCGGCAAAACCTCGCGCAAGGTTATCAAGACGGATTCGTCGGATGGGATATCGAAGGCCGGCAGCCAAATTTGGTTGCCCACCTGCACGAATCGAAGATAATTTCCCTGATCCTCCGCAATCGATCCGCTCGCCAACGGCACGGCATGCACCTGAACATCATCAGGCAGGGTCCCTTCCAGCACCTCGCGCGCTTGCTGACTCCAGGGATCATCGGGGATGTCCGCGAGTAACAATTGATCCGGCGCGACGAAGCGCACACCCGCATGAATCCCTCCCGTCGCATCGCCCGCGGGCGCAGGCAGGAAGATGACGTGCTCCAACCCAAAAGAGGATTTCAAGCGCTCGCGAATGGCCTGCAGCGATAGCTGCTCGTTTTCCGCGATGACCCGATTGGACAGCAGTGCGATGTCCCGGCCGTTATGCACGAGGTGCGGTGCGCTCAATGCGAGATCGATCAGCTCACCATCGCCGTAGATCAGCCCGCTCAAGGCCGCGCTCCAACGCGCCACATCCCGCGCGCGCACCCTGCCGCGCTCTTCAGCATTCAACGCCGGCGGACTGAACTGAGCGCCGAACAATCGCCCATTGGGATGGGCAGCCGGTAGCGGCCCCCAGTCGCCAACGCGCAAGTCACGAATACCCGGCAAGGCGAGATAGCGGACCTCGCGCCCCATCTCCTGTAGCCAGCGTACGCGCGGCGGATCACTACTAACCAGCGCCACCTCCGCAGAGGTCGGCAGGGAGCGAATCAATTCAACATAGGAACCCACCGCACCACGCTGTCCCGGCACATGTTCCGGCCACACCAGCGTTACTGACTGCCCCAACTCCCAATCCGGCACCAGACGCGCCGTCGTGACTGGCGACTCGGCCGACACAGTCACAACCGCCCCAGCCAAAAATGCGCCAAGGCCAACCGTCACTCGATTCCATGAAAAGCTCTTTTTCGTCATATGCCCGTCCTCACCTTTTCCCATTCACTCGATCTACGCGTAACGCCTTGACCCAGAAAGTCAATGTCTTAGGCGACTCGGCGGCCTCGTTCAAGTCCTTCCAGATTAGTTCACCCTGCAATTCCGACTCACGCCGATAGACGCGTTTCCGCCAGAAGGCGTCGAGCGGCACCGGCTACTCAATAGGCGTTCTCGTGCGAGAAAAAGGTCTTGATCAGAATTTTCAGATCGAGCGCCAGCGACCAGTTTTCCAAATAAAAGAGATCGTGCTTGATGCGTTCCTCGATACTGGTGTTGCCGCGCAAGCCATTTACCTGCGCCCAACCGGTCATCCCGGGCTTGTAGATGTGGCGCCACATATAACTCCCCACATCCTCCTTAAACTGCTCAACGAAATGCGGCCGTTCCGGGCGGGGCCCCACAAGGCTCATTTCTCCCTTCAACACATTCCAGAACTGCGGCAGTTCATCCAAATTATAGCGTCGCATAATCGCGCCGACACGCGTGCGCCGGGGATCATCCTTCGCCGCCCAAACCGGCCCCGTACTTTGCTCAGCATCGACGGACATGGTCCGCAGTTTATAGATGGTGAAGGGGCGTCCGCTTTCGCCGCAACGCTCTTGGCGATAAAAGATCGGCCCAGGAGACGAACGTCTGATCAGAATCGCAAGGATCGCGATCACCGGAGCAGATAGCAGCAAACCAATGATGGAGCCGACCAGATCCTCGGCCCGCTTTAGCCAGCGATTCGCCAGATGATCGAGTGGCCATTTCCCCATGCCCAACAAAGGTACGCCGTCGACAGATTGGATATCGACGCGATCCGTCAAAATACGGAACAGGTCCGGGACCAGATGAAAGATCAGCATGTTGCGCTCGCATTTGACGATAATGTCGACCATGTCCGATCGGCCAACCGCCATTTGTGAGAGGATGATGTGGTTGGTTTCGCCCCGCTCGATATGCGTTTGCAGGTCCGACAGATTGCCTTGCACCAAATTCAGATCAATCGCCGGATCGGACTCCTCCCCTTCGATTTCCAAAAACGCCGTCACCCGTGCCCGCAAGCGCGGATCGGCTTCCAACGCCATCTTGAGTCGGGCTGCATTGGGGCCCGTGCCGATAATGGTGATGTGATTTTGAATGGGCTGCTGCTTGGCCCAATGTAGTTCCAGACGGAAGAGCGTATAGCGTTCGATCAGCACCAGCACGGTAACGGTAAAGAGGGATAAGCCAGTGACCAGACGGGAAAACGGCGGCTCGCTCCGCAGTACGAACGCCAAAATCATGGCCAATCCGATACCCCATAGGATTGCCCGCATGATGCGCGGCACTTTGTCGCCGAAGCTGCCGATCTGGGGTCGCTGATAAAGGCCGAGCGCGGCAAAAATGAGCAAGAAAAGCAGTGTAGCGATGCCGGCCCCCTGCCAATACAAGTCCAACGGCGGCAGCACGGCATCGTAGAGCGGAATCCAGCCACTAAAGAAGCGAATCCACACGGCCAACATGAAACCGGCATAGATCGCCAACGCGTCGCCCGCGATCCCGAGGATGGAAGTCACCACATCAAATGTATTCCGCCGATGCATACCCCCAAGGGTACGAATTTGAAGAACACATGAGAACAAGAAAATTGAACCGTCGGTTCCTCCCCCACCGGTGTGCGCTTCTCGGCAGGGGATGGTTTTGGGGCAGGTCGGTGAACGAGAACGGCGACGAGAACGAACATCAAGCCTGATATCTAAAGGTGGCTGGCCATCGTAAACCGTTCTCGTCGCCGTTATCGTAAGCCGGCGCGCAGCGGGAAGGAACACGGGCAGAGCCGTGTGATCGGGATATTGGTAAACCGACGGTGCTTAACGCCCCAGCGGATTGTATTTGCGAGTTACCCAATTGTGGCGGGCGACTAGTTGCCACCATTTAACGCACTACCGTAGTTCCTCATCAATCCCTCGCGAGGACAGACGCCACAGACAAAAGTCAGGAATACGGTCCCAAGCCGTTCAGTAGACGTTTTCAGCCAGTCGGTGTACGATCTCTGCATGAAACGTTGGTTCGGACTTTTGGCGCGTATTCTGCTTCTTCCGGCAACGGTCGAAAGTATTACGTTCCAGCAGGTGCTGGATTCCATTACCCCGGCTGCCTACGAGCACATGCATACGAATCTGTTCGTCGGCGACGGCATGAACCGGGGCTTTACGGGCGACCTGGATGGCTCGACCACCGCATCTATGCCGTTTGGATTGAAGCCTGTGATGCAAACGCGCCACCTTCGGGAGACCAATAGCCGGCAGCTTTCCTGACAGCCTCGCCCACCCCCTGCATTGGCAACGCCCTGGTTGCCTTGCCAGACAAATCAGCCGTGAAGTCAAGCGTACCGTGGATTGACTTTGCCAACCTGCGGGCGTAGAGTCGCCGCTGTTTTTTCGACCATTTTTCAACTCAGATGGAGGCTGTTTATGAGTTCGCTTGAATCTACCTTACGCTCGCTAAAACTTTCGTCCGGCGACGCCGTTCACTATTACAGTCTCGCGGCGCTGACCGAACTGGGCCTCGGCGATGTCTCGAAGTATCCCCTCTC
>SLAD01000274.1 GCA_007126995.1 Kiritimatiellia bacterium
ACTGGTGATATCATACGTGCGAATCAGGTCTTGTGTGTCCTGAAAGAACGGATGCGGTGACACGCCCATGATCAAGCAATCTGGCTTAATCTCGTGCGCCATATCGTAGATGAGCTTCTGCGTCTTGTAGATCGTCACCTCTTTGCCAATCCAGCTACGGTCGGCAAACGGATAGTCGTGTGGCAACAAGAATGGCCAGTCGAACTTTATCCCGTCGAAATTGTAGCAGCCCGGCTCATCCGAGAGCAGCCGCGTCAACAGCTCCCGCAAATAGGCCTCTACGATTTCCGGGTTTGAATAATCAATAAAGACCAGATCCTTGTCGTACTTGTTATGATAGTTGCGGCCATAATTGAAGAGGATGAACCATTCCGGATGCTTTTTGAACACCTCTGAGCTCTTGTCGTATTGATAGAGGCTGGTCCAAGCCATGACGCGATAGTCTCTGGCTTTCAGCCGATCAACGAGGCCACGCATATCAGGGAACTTTTGGGTGTCCACATACATGTCACCCTGCTTCGTGTACCACTGGTCATCCAGAATCAGCGTGCGAATCGGCAGATCATGTTTCTCGATCATCTCGACCGCATTGTTGACCATGCGCTCATCGATATTATCGAGCACCTTTTTGCGAATGTCGCCGGTCGCGGCACGATGAATGGATTCGCCCGAATCCAGATCCGTGTGTTGATCGCCCCAGCTGCACCACATCGGCGAGAACCACCAGTCGGGGGCATCCGCATAATCCTTCTTCGCGATGATACCCTCTTCCACGAGCAGGTTGGTATACACTGACAGCGTCTCATACTCGGTCTTACCATCGGTCATCACCATCATGAAGTGAGGTGATTCTAGCGCCTCGCCTTCTTCCAGCCAGTACAAGTTGTCACCGACCCGAATCGAATAATCCGTTATGACGGTTTCGCCTTTTTCCATTTGGACACCAACCGACTCCGCCGGAACCAGCGACATGGGCGCAATCGTCAAATTGTAGTTCAAGTGACGAAAGATGAAGAGCATCGGATGCGGGGCAAACATCAAGTCGCCATCCTCGGAGTTCGCGTTGAGCCCCACCGTCCCCAGCTTGCGACGTCCCAGAATCGTTTGATGCACTTCGTACGGCAACGGGGAATCAATGTGTGAACGGAAATCCAGACACTCAATGGCGTTGATCTTTGAACCGGCCTCGAGGAGGTACCATTTTTGCAGGGCCATTCTGGCTTTCACGCGGTCGGCCTTGAACAAGAATTCGACGTAATCCTTGTGCAGCCGGAAGATGGTGCGGGGATTGTCATAAAGGTTGTTCGAGCCATAATTGAACGTGATGGTTGGCACGCCCTCATCTTCACCCTCTTCAACCCGGAAGTCTTCCCAGTGAACGGCACGGCTGGTGACAGGAAGGAAAGGTTTCCCGGCGCTTTCGATAAACCCAAGCTTTTGATCGGGCGTATAGACGGTAAACGTCCCGTCCTCCTTAACGTCAAAAGTATAACCCGCCTGCTGATAAATCATCACTTTCTCCTTATTACCACTGGAAAATAAACCTAGGCTCTTCGCGAGTTCGCCGGGGCGAACCGCGACAATTAGTCCTTCCCCCGAACAACTGAATTCGGGGAAGAAACCCGCTTGAAATGGAGCGCCTCCGAAAGCCGGATACGGCGTTTCGGGGTAACGTTATGCTGCGCCCGACCCACCGTTTCCGCCCAGTCAGTGTAGCGCACGGGGCCGATGAAAAGCAACTGTGTACAAGGCACAATGGTGCCGATTGCGCAGTTGAATGGTGCGTGAATAGAGGCTGAAAAGAACCTGGAAGGTTGTCTTCCCCCAATTCGCTGACAAAACGTCCTTTGTCTTTGTGGGCGACCCGAAAGAATGTGTCCATTTCGACCACAAAGGATTTGGTGCGGGGATCTATTGAAGACACCCCCAGAAGCCGATAAGGCCGAGCGCGGAAGATTGATTTCCGCGTATCTGAGCCGGTCGGTGTCAAGGAACCAGTATCCCACCAGCCGAAAGCATCCCGCTCGCCAAGGCAGGCCACCAAGACACGTAATGCTGCATAGTGGCTCTAAAGGGGATTTGGGTGCGATAAGAGCGATTTAAGCGATTCCGCCATCGTTGTCACCCCCTCGTAATCATGGAGCCAGCTGTCGGACTCGAACCGACGACCTGCTGATTACAAATCAGCTGCTCTACCAACTGAGCTAAGCTGGCTAAATCCGATCGACTACGGCTGCTCACGCAGACGCGGGCGCAGGGGAACAGGATCGCCCAACCGTAACGGGGTGTCGGCTGGTTGCAAGCCGAATGTGACGTCGGGATCATCCATCAAATTGTCCAACGCATCGTCTGGCCGCTCCGGCTCGACTGCCCCGACCGGATCCTCTATCACGTTGTCCTGCTCGACCGGTGCGGGTGCAATTTCAACGGGCTCTACCTCGACTTCGATCACTTCTACCGGCTCAGGATCACGATCCGCTTCGACCTCTTCCTCCTCCCACGCCCCGGTGGCCAAGGGCCATTCCTCCCAAGCTTCCGGCTGCACTTCCTCTTCTGCATCCGAAACGTCGAGGACCGGCGTTTCCTCGACCGGCACGTCGTCAATCAGCTCCGGCTCCGGCACAGGCTCGACCTCAGGCATCGGTTCCGGCTCGGGCGCGGGCTCAACCTCGGGCTCAGGCTCCGGTTCGGGTTCCGGTAACGGTTCGGCCTCGGGTTCAGGCGCCGGCTCGGGGACTGGCTCGGGCTCTATTTCAGACTCAACCTCAATCTCGGGAATGGGTACCGGCGGCGAGGCGTGGGTCGCAAGCAATCCTTGCTGCGCCACTAATAGTTCGCGCAGGAGCATGCTGAGCATTTCTGCGGCGGGCAGTCCGGCCTCGCGTTCCGCGCGACGCACGGCCGACCGCGCGATCTCGATCGCACGATCGCTGCGTGGCATTTGCGCATCAAACATGGCTTCAACGGGCACGCCTTCGTTGCGCGCCTCCACAATCATCATGCGCTGCGCCTCCGCCAAAGCCTGCAGCACGGGCTCCAAATTGGCACCGGTCTCATCACCGGTAAACAGATCCAGCAAATCCTCCGGCTGCCCCTCGTCAAGGCGCTCAATACTGTCGACGACCACACTATACGTTGTGCGGGACCACCGCAAAAAACGTCGCGACTCACTTAATACGGTGCCGGAAAAGACATATTGCTGGCCTCGCGTCATCCGCGCAGCACGATCCTCCAAACGCGCATCCACATAGACGTTGTCGACCGTTCGTGTTCCGATTTCGATCACTCGTCGCCCGTCGATCTGGCGTCGGCGTCCCGTGGTCTCGACTAAGGTGTCCTCAAAAACGATGCCGCGTGACCAGTAGCGCTGCGGATGCTGATTGAGTTGCACCGCCTCGACCACGGTATACTGGTCGCGGCCGCCCTGACCATACACCGGGGATGGCTGCGACATCCCGAACGCGAACGCGGCGAGGCCAAGGGCGAAACATAACGTGGGAGCTCTTTTCATCGTCTCAGTGATTACGCCATACCTGGGGGCGCGTCAAGCCTGTGCACCCGCATCCTGCCGGGCGGGACACCATTCCCGCACCGGACAACGGGCACAATCCGGCTTGCGCGCTGTACAGCAGCGCCGCCCGTGAAAGACCATGACATGCGAAAAGATCCCCCAAGCGTTACGCGGCAGAATTTTCTGCAGATCAAATTCGATCTTGTCGGGATTCTGCTCGGTGGTGAACGCCATGCGGTTGGCCAGCCGCTTCATGTGGGTGTCCACTACGATGCCGGGCTGATTAAAAGCCGAAACCATCAACACGTTGGCGGTCTTGCGCCCGATCCCCGGCAGCTTAACCAGGGCATCGAAATCGTTGGGCACCTCCCCATTGTGTCGCTCGATTAACGCCCGACACAGCCCATGAATACTTTTGGTCTTATTGCGGAAGAAGCCGGTGGAATGAATCGCCTGCTCCAACTCGGGAGCAGGAATGGCCAACCAATCGGCTGGCGTTTTATATTTCGCAAACAGCGCCGGCGTGACTTGGTTCACGCGCACATCGGTGCATTGCGCGGACAAGATGCAGCCGATCGCCAGCTCAAGCGGTGTGGTAAAATCGAGTTCGCAGTGCGCATCCGGATACTCGTTCTTGAGGGCCTTCAGCACCTTGGCGGCACGCGCCTTCTTCTGTGCGATCGGTTCCTGCATAATCTGTCATACCAACCCGAAACGACAAACGCGCTGAAGTGGAATGCTTCAACGCGTTTGCGATTTCATTTCGAATGAAGGCGGACTCAGTCCTTGGCGTCTTCTTCGCCCTTTTCGGCCAAGGCGGCCTTGCGGCTGAGACGGATGCGGCCATTTTCCTCAACGCTGAGGCACTTGACCCACATTTCGTCGCCCACTTTGCAGATATCCTCGGTGGCTTTGACGCGGAAGTCAGCCAGCTCACTGATGTGAACCAGTCCTTCCTTGCCCGGCAGGATTTCGACAAAGGCGCCAAATTCCTTCGTGCCGGTGACACGGCCACGATAAATCTTGCCCTCTTCCGCTTCGGCGGTCAGCGACTCGACTTCACGGATGGCGGCGTCCATGGCTTCCTTATCATTACTGAAGATCTGCACCGACCCATCGTCCTGGATGTCAATCTGCACGCCGAGCGTATCGGTGATGCGGCGGATATTCTTGCCGCCGGGACCGATCAGAGCGCCGATCTTGTCGACTGGAATCGAGAGCTGCGTAATCCGCGGCGCGTGCGCCGAGAGTTCCGCACGGGACTCCGGAATAATCGAGTTCATGTAATCCAGAATTTGGATGCGGGACTTGCGAGCCAGTTCGAAGGCACCCTCGACCAGTTCCCAACGCAAACCGCGGATCTTCAAATCGACTTGGAAGCCGGTGATACCTTCACGTGTACCGCACACCTTGAAGTCCATGTCGCCGCAATGATCCTCAGCGCCCAGGATATCGACAACCAATTCGGCGTCATTACCGCGCGAGAATAAGCCCACGGAAATACCGGCCACCGGCTTGGTGATCGGCACGCCGGCGTCCATCAACGCCAAGGTACCGGCGCACACGCTCGCCATCGAGCTGCTGCCGTTGGAGCCCATAATCTCCGACACGACGCGGATGGTGTAGGGATAATCCGTTGGGATGACCGGCTTCAATGAACGTTCGGCCAAGTTGCCGTGCCCGATTTCGCGGCGGCTGGTAGCGCCGAGACGGCCCGGCTCACCCACGCAGTAGGGCGGGAAGTTGTAGTGCAGCATGAAACGCTTTTCGTCCGGACCACCGGACAAGGCGTCCATCGCTTGCGCATCCTTGAGCGTACCCAAGGTCACGGTAGCCAGCGACTGGGTCTCGCCACGATTGAAGAGCGACGAGCCGTGCGTACGCGGCAGCAAGCCGACTTGCGCGCCCAAGGCACGGACTTCGTCAGATTTGCGGCCGTCAATACGCTTCTTGTGATCCAGCACGTTGTTGCGCACGGTCTCGATTTCGAGCGCGTCGAACAACTGGAAGAATTCCTCGTCCGTCATTTCCGGCACTTGCTCCAGCAAGCCGGCCTTGAGCGATTCGCGCACGGCACTGACCTTGTCATGACGTTCCAGTTTGCCCGCGATCTGCAGGGCCGCACTGAGGTCGGCACCGGCAATGGTGCGGGCCTTTTGCAGCAGATCTGCGCTGACCGCGCCATCCTCGAAGGACTTCGGCGGCAGGCCCATCTGTTCGCGCAAGGCGTTTTGGGCGTCCACCAGTTTCACGCACGCCTCGTGAGCGAGCTTCATGGCGGCCAACATGTCGGCTTCCGAAACCTCTTTGGCGTCACCTTCGATCATCAGCGGCAACTCACGGTTCGCGACGTAGGTGAGGTTGAGATCGCCTTCTTCGATTTGGGTGTGCGTCGGGTTGATAATGAATTCGCCGTCCACCCGGCCAACGCGCACGGCGCCTACCGGGCCGTTGAAGGGAATATCCGAGATCGTCAGGGCCGCACTGGCGCCGTTGATGCTGAGGATATCCGGCTCATCAATGCAGTCGGTGCTGAGCAGCGAGCTGATGATTTGCACCTCGTTGCGGTAGCCTTCCGGGAAGAGGGGGCGCAGGGGACGGTCAGTCGCCCGCATGGTGAGAATTTCCTTTTCGGAGGGGCGCGCCTCGCGCTTGAAGAAGCCGCCCGGAAATCGTCCGGCGGCGTAAAATTTTTCACGGTATTCGACTTGGAGCGGGAAGAAATCCACGCCTTCACGCGGCGATTTCGCCGCGGTGACGGTACAAATCAGCACCGTTTCGCCCATTTGAATGGTTACGGCGCCATTTGCCTGTTGCGCCAATAGTCCTGCTTCGATCGCGATCTGTTTACCACCGACCTCGCACTCGACCTTTTTCGTTTCTTTCATCTTCTTTTCTTCTTCTTTCTGCTTTTGGGAGGTCGGGATAGAAAATCGACACACCGACTGTCTTGCGGGATCATGCAGTATACGAATAGCCCTGAGGTCGAGCTTGGCCAACGACGACGGCAGGTCATCACTGGAGACGTATCCTGCAACTCGGCAAAACCTATAGGGAACGGTTTCGCGCAGGATCTATGCTTACTGACAGGAGGGTATCTTAGCGGCGCAGGCCCAGACGTTTGACAAGATTGTGATAGCGCTCTAAGTCATGGCGCTTCACATAATCCAGCAAACGACGGCGCTTGGTGACCATAGCGATCAGTCCACGGCGCGAGCTGTGATCTTTCTTGTGCTGCTTGAGATGCTCGGTCAGCTCGTTAATACGGCTGGACAGGAGCGCAACTTGCACGTCCACGGACCCTGTGTCCTTGTCATGCAGTTGATATTCATCTTTAACAGCTGTCTTGGTTGCCTGATCCATGTTCTTCTTCAGACCTCTATTACTTACGTTTCTTACTTACTTCTTACCAACACGGGGCGGACTATAGGTGCGTGATCGCAGCTTGTAAAGCCTCTTATGCAAAAAATACGGGGAACCCACCTAACCGGCGCGGTCATAGTAGGTCAAGGCGCGCGTGATCCCTTCTTTAAAGGAAATTTGATGCGAAACCCCTAGGGTGGCCTGGCGGGCGGTATCGCCGGCGCGGGCGAATACGCCCTCCGGCTTGGTGGATGTGCCCCGTATTTCGGGCTCAAAACCGCAAACTCCGGCGGCCAGTGCGGCAAATTCAATGAAACTGGTGTACTGGCCGGTGGACAAATTGATGGCGGACGCATCGTCAGCCTGGTCCATCGTCTGCAGGATCGCCGTGACACAGTCCTCGATATGGATGAAATCACGCATTTGGCGGCCACTCCCCCACACCGTGATCACCGGCTCGCCACGATGTGCCAGGACGCGCTTACAAATGCCCGGGAAGGGATACGTATCATCCTGATCCTCGCCGTAGCCGGAAAAGGGGCGATAACAGACGGATTTGAGGCCATGTTTCTCGTGGGCTAGGCGGGCCAGATACTCGCAGGTTAATTTGGACCAGCCGTACGTCATGTCCGGCATGCCAATGCGATCGGTAAAGCTGATCATATCCTCCCGCAACAGTTGATAGCCCTGTTCCCGTTGCAGATCGATGGGGTATGCGGCGCTGGAGCTAAACACCAGATTCTTGCCGGGCCGGGCCTGCACCGCCCACTGCCAATAGTGCGCGTCGATCGAGAGATCATCGGCGACGGCCAGGGGATTGTTTTCAATCATTTCCCGGCCACCGACCATGGCCGCGAGATGGAAGGCATAGTCGAAGGGCTCCTCCGCATGCTCGTTGAACCAATTGCGGCAATCTTGTTGGTAGAAGTGGAAATTTTCGTAATCGAGCGGATTGCACAGGGGCCAGGCGGTCGGCTCAAGGCCTCCGCTTAAGGGAGCGATCGGGTCCACACAGTGGACTTCGTGCCCCTGCTCTAATAAGCGTGCCGAAACATGGCGACCAACAAATCCGG
>SLAD01000202.1 GCA_007126995.1 Kiritimatiellia bacterium
ACACATTTTCGTGGGTACGGATCCTCCTGCTCCTGTTTCTGGTAACGGCCATCGCCGGCTGCGGACAGAGACGTCCGGTTAATCTCGGTGAGGCGGACATCCATGCGTTGGGATTCGGTGTGGGACGCGCATTGAAGAGCGAACTTGAGCGGGGCGACACCGTGCTGCTGTTCGGAGTGCCCAATCCGATCGGATATACCGAGGCACTCGAACGCGCCATTGTTCGCGGCTTGGAGCGACAGTTGGGCTCGTTGGGCGTACGAGTGGTTCGCATCCGCTACACGGATGCGGAGGCGGAGATCTACCTGCGCGGGCGGTATGACGTGTTGCATCCCGACTATGCGCAAGCGGCGTTCAAGCGCCATGGCGGCCCTGCTGCGCGCGCGGTGATCTCGCTTCAAGGCTGGCCGGATGATCAGGATGCCTTCCTGCCTGATCATCTCGTTTTCGTTGCGGTTTCGTGGGGGCAACAGATCGATCCACAGGTATGGACAAGCGCATTCGAGCGCGTAATTGCCGTCATCGCGTGGGGCGGGACGGCGGAAGGACGCCCCAGCCATAGGGCCTTGAAGGCCGAGGAAGACCTTTTGAGATGGTTTGATGATCGTTTCGAGGTGGTTAAAGGAGCACGTCAATGAATGCGATCTTTCCAATCCGGCGGCGCGGATTCACGTTGGTCGAACTCTTGGTTATGATCGCTCTCGTGGCCTTGCTGCTTTCGCTGTTGTTGCCCGGAATCCGTTCCGTGCGGGACCGGGGCCTCACTGCGGGGTGCGCCTCCAATTTGCGGCAAATCGGAGTAGCGGCAAGTATGTGGGCTTCGGAATGGAACGGGCGCTTGCCACCCCATGAGATAAGCGATGTGGCTCAAGATTATGCGCTACAAGAGTTGGGTCGGCGGGCGCAAACCTGGACGGATTACGCCATCCTGGGACAGTATCTCGGTAACGATATAGAGCAGAGCCCTGGCTTGGTTCGAAAATCATCCGCACTGCATTGCCCGGCTGACCGGCAGGATTACCCGGGCTGGAGTCGTTCCCGTGACGACCCGGCGCTGGATGCCTCCAGCTACGGACTCAATGTCTATTTGCAGCGTGATCCGGGAGCGGACTACCGGCACGGTTGGGGAACGCAGGTAACGTTGCGAAATATCAAGACCGGAATCGGCATGTTTAATGGCAGTCGCACCATACTCGCTATTGACGCACATTATCCTAAATGGAATGCCGGGTCCTCCAGCGACACGCCGCCCGCTTACGGCGCACCGGAACCGCTTACCGGAAACTGGACCCCAGGAAGTCCCACGCATTGGGAAACGTGGGCCATGCGGCACGGTAACCGGCGCGGCGCCAACATCGTTTTTATCGACGGCTCGGTCGCCTACATCGAAGATGATCTGGCCACGAAGCTGGCGGATCAAACGTATCTATTCAAGAAACTCAACGATTATCAAAACCTGCAATGAGTTTCGGCGGACGACCTTGTGTCGCCCCTGATTCCCTTTCCACATACTGCTTGACCACGCGCACCGAAAAGAATGAGACCTTGGTATTAGTCTTTGTGTCAGGTGCTGTACTCACCCTTCAATATGACGCATTCCCAGGCGCGTAACGGTTCGGCAAGCCGAAGGTCTACGGTGGGGTTCTGAAGGGCACGTCGGACGCCGTTGGCTGCGAGAACAAACGCCTCCGTCATCCGCATGCGTTCCGACAGGCCGTGCCACGTGATCGTTGCGACGTCGTCCGAAGATCCGTTCCAGATGACCGCGCGCCATTGATGCGCGTCGGCGAACACCACGGGCACCAGCCATGCGCCGCCCTCGGCGCGGAAACAGGGCGATCCGCGATTCAAAAACGTTGTGATCCGGGCCCATTGATCAGCGCGCAGATGATTCATGTGCGGTGGTGTATCAGCGTTCCACGGGGCAATCGCCACGCGTCCGCCGTGTCGGTTGGTGAAGGCGATTACGCCGTGGCCCATCCGTTCCTGTTGCGGACCGCGCAGTTCGGTGACGAGCGTTGCTTCGGGCGCCGGGGTCCCTTGTATAAGGTGTTGCCCGTACGGCGTGAAGAACTCGGAATTGACCGAAATCAATGCGCCGGGCCGGAACGTGTAATCCGGATGCACGCACACTTCCACGGCATAGGGCCGATCGTTTTGGGTGATCGCATGGATGTGCGCGAGCCCGATCTCGGCGGCGAATCCACGTTCGGCCAACACGCGCGCGGCATAACCGTCCAGCAACAGCCCGCGGCGGAGCCAGCGCCCGATCTGTTCGTCGGATAGGGCATGCACCACCGGACCGCCCAGCGCGATGACGTTTCCATCCGTTTGCACCGAAGTGGCCAACCCCGCTGCGCCCAGCCAGCCAGCCCAACCGCGACTGGGACAAACCAGTTCCTCCCAGGACCCGCCGCGAGCCGTGTGTAGGCGACGGCCCATATCTTCCGACCAGGGAAGACCGATGCCCTGCGTGCGTAAGGCGGCGGGAAACTCATCCGCGATCCAATTCAGTGCCGGCTTCCAGGCACGCAGAAAGGCTGCGCGCGACGGATCATCGTCCGGGTCATTGCCCATGTGATCATACACGCTGCATTGCAGTTTGGCGGCGCCGAACATCTGTGCCAGCGCCATTTGCGCACCGGTCTGGCGGAGTGATTTATTCCACGGTGTGTAGGGGATGCACTCGATTTCCGGTTCCGACGAAACGCCGTCGGGTTGAATCGATCGGTTCTGGTCCAGACGATTGATCGCCAGTGGCAGTTCCCGGCCCATCACTTCTTCGTACGGCCAGAAATGGGGGCGGTGATAAACGACCTTGTCGGAGCTGATGGCCCGCCACCACTCCTTCCAGCGCCGACCCTCGGCCGCATGTTGCTCTGGAAGACTCGACATCAAGCCGAGTCGCTTGCCTTTCGATTCCACCAGCCTGCGCCATTCGGTCAACAGCGCCAGGTGTTGTTGGTCCCAAAGATCCATCCACTGTTCGCGCCAGGGGTGCGGTTTGCCCGGCGCCGTACAAGCGGCCACCAAGGCTTCGCGCGTGACGGGTTCACCGATGTGTTCCGAGAAGGCCTGCATGTGTAAGGGACAGAAGCAGCCGCCCCACGCCAGATCCCCGTGATTATGGTAGCGGATGTCGTCGTCCACCCAAATCACATCAAACGGCGCGTCCGCATACAGAGCCAGCGTTTGGCGGTAATACGTCCGCCAGCCCGGATCGAGCGGACAGACCACAGCAGTCGCCGCACGTCCATTGGGATCCATCATGCGCTGCCACTGTGCTTGGTCCGGTTTCAGCGTACGCCCGCGATCCACGTGCAAGACCGAGTGCCAGGGGTTGAGACTGGTTCGCACGCCGACCGCATGCAGCGCTTCGGTGATGGGGCGGCTTAACGCCAGCCATTCGCGAATCTCGTCCACCGTGTCATGCCCGTTGTTGAATTCCTCCGCAAAGAAGAACAGCATGACCTCATCCACGTCGGCGTCGCGGCATAGCCGTACCCAACGGGCAGCGGTCTCATGAACATCCCGATGCGGGTCGAATTGAAGGCGAAGCGTGATGTGTGCGGTCATATTGTTTAAGGGGAGGGGGGTGGAGCGACATCGACGGGACGTCCGCCGTTGCGTAAGGATTCCGTGGCGGCACAGGCGGCCGCCACGCTTTGCCGGGCGTCCAGCGGCGTGGTGCTGGCCGGGGCTTCGTCACGCACGAACGCCAGAAATTCGTCCACGATCCGTGCGTCCGCGCCGCCGTGGTCCCCGGTCTCCACCGATACCGGGATGATTTCATCCGGTTCATCGCGATAGCCGATTGCCCGCGTATTCCAAATCTTGATTACGGTACCGGCATCGACGTCGCCAAAATTCTCCATCCGCCCTGCCGTGCCGATGATCGTGTAGTTGCGCCAATAGTCCGGCGTAAAATGGCATTGCTGATAGGACGCCAGCACACCGTTGTCCAGTTGCATCGTCATGAGGCTGATGTCTTCCACATCCACCACTGGGTTCAACAGCGTTTGCGCTGCAGGCGGCCACGTGGAAATGTCTTCGATCACTGGTCGCGGACCACCCGGCACTTGTCGATCCTGGACGGCGCCATACACCAGTAGATCGCCCATAGCATGGACGCGGCGGCTGTAGGCGCCGCTCAGCCAATGGATGACGTCGATGTCGTGACAGCCCTTTTGCAGTAGGAGCCCATTGCTGTGCCGGCGTTCCGCGTGCCAGTCTTTGAAGTAGTAGTCGCCGCCGTGTCCGACGAAATGCCGACACCAAATCGCTTTGACCTCACCAATCGCTCCCGCGCGCAGACGTTCCCGCATCGTCAGGATAAACGGCATGTGCCGCATATTATGGCCGAGATACAATTTTGCGCCCGACGCTTTGGCAGCGGCCAGAATCCGGTCGCACCCTGCCACCGAAATAGCCATGGGCTTCTCCAGATAAACCGCCCGGCCGGTCGCCAGCGCGGCCACCGCATGTTCCTCATGACAATAGTCGGGCGTGGTGACGAATACGGCGTCGAGATCCTGGTCCAGCAAGACCCGGTAATCCTGCGTGGTCAACACGCCGTCGCCGTATCGTACACGGCATTCGGCCAGCACGGGGTCCTGCAAATCGCAACAGGCCACCACTCGCGCGCCCGCGTCCGGGCGATGCGCACGTTCCGCCAACCAACCGCGCCGACCCGCGCCAATAACTCCGATACGAATGTCCATTTGGGATTACCTGCCAGTGTCTGAAGTCGCGTGTTCCACCATGCGTTGCATACAGTCCAATTGATCTTCCATCGAGGTCATCAGCTTGAACTGCGCACGGGCCCGATCCAGGTTGTGACCGTCGCGATGGATTTTGAAATAGGTGTCGCCGGACAGGTAATCGGTCAAAAAGCGCAGGCCGATCTCGAAGGTGATCAAAATCCCGGAAAACGCGAGCTGCCGGATTTCGGCGTCGTTCAGGAAGTTGCGGGTTGCGCCCAGATAGCCTTGCGCCAAGGCCTCGAAGCGGGACAGGTCGCAGGCAATGCGGGACAGATCGCGTTCGTCCTCCTCCGCCGTGTTCGTCGCCGTTCGCATCATGTCGCCAAAATCATACAACGCGAGCCCGGGCATGACGGTGTCGAGATCAATCACGCAAAGCCCTTCGTGGGTTGTGACATCCATCATTACATTGTTGATCTTGGTGTCATTGTGCGTGATTCGTTCCGGCAGGATACCGGCGGCTTGTTGATCCAACAGCACGTCCACGATCGCCTCGCGGCTTTGGGCAAACGCAATCTCATCCCGCGCAGCTGCCGCGCGTCCGCACGCATCGTCTTCCACAGCGTTCATGAACGCATTGAAGCGTGCGCGCGTGTGATGAAATGCCGGAATGGTCTCGTGCAAGCGCGGGCCGGGCAGATCGGCCAGTTGGCGTTGAAAAAGACCGAACGCTTTTGCCGCTTCATAAGCCTGTTGATGGCTTTGAATGATGTCGTAGGTGCGTGCGGATTCGATAAAGGGATACAGCCGCCAGTAATCGCCTTCGTCATCCAGCAGAACGTCTTTGCCTTCCCGTGTGGGAATGAGGGTCAGGGCGCGACGATGCGCGTCGGCCCGCCCTTCCGTTTCCAGACAACCGCGAACATGCCGACACACCCGTGCAATATTGTCCATCAACGACGGTATGTCCTTGAACACCCGATGATTGATGCGTTGCAAAATATAGCGGCGGCTGGTGTGGTTTTCTGCAAAGCGAAGCGCGAACGTATCGTTGATGTGTCCGCTTCCGTACGGGATGCCGTCCAGCAGATGCCCGTCTACCGGAAAACAATCAGCCACAGCGGTCAAGCGTTCGATGGGTATGTTCTGCGTCATACGAATCCGCGATCAATGCCTTTGCCAAGCGGGCTTCTGTTCGTATACCCAACGATAGTAGGCTGCTCTAGTCAGTTTTGTCGATGCGGGTTCATCGATCAGGATGTGTGCGCGAGGATGAAATTGCAGGGCGGAGGCCGGCATCATGGCGCCGACCGGACCCTCTACGGCACCCGCCACGGCATCGGCTTTACCCTCGCCGAACGCCAGCAGCAGCACTTGGCGGCTGTCCATGATGCTGCCGATCCCCATCGTGATTACATGATGCGGTTGCTCGGACGGATCATCAAAAAAGCGGGCGTTGTCGCGCAACGTTTGGGGGGTCAACGTTTTGATCCGCGTGCGGGAGGCCAGCGAGGAACTGGGTTCGTTGAACCCGATGTGTCCATCGGAACCGATGCCCAGCACTTGAAGGTCAATGCCGCCGGCGTCGGCGATAGCCGCTTCGTAGTCGGCGCAAAACTGCGGAATATCCTGGGCCAGCCCGTCGGGCACATGGGCGCGGTCCGGTCGCAGGTTGATGTGTTCGAAGAGCTGGCTGCGCATAAAGGAATGGTAGGACTGCGGATGATCCGGCGGCAGCCCCACGTATTCGTCCAGATTGAAGGTGGTGACGCGGCTGAAATCCAAGCCGTCTTGCCGGTGTAATCGCACCAGTTCCCGGTAGAGTCCGACCGGCGTGGAGCCAGTGGCGAGGCCCAGCACGGCATGGGGCTTTTCCCGAATGCACTTGGCGACAATCCGGGCGGCGACCCGGCTGACCGCTTCCGGGTCAGACAGAATGATCACTTCCATGGAACCACTCCTTTAAGTTGTCTTTTAATGAACAGAACCGGCGCTCGTCGTCCAGCGCGTGCAGCGCGCCGCCGGTCCAGCGGCGTCGGCGATACAGCGTAGCGAACAAGAAGGACGGCGCCGCCCCGCCTTGTCCGCCGACCAACTCGCCGCCGCGCCGCACGTTGTCCAGCATCCACGCCGGTAACAGGCGGTGATACGGATTACGCGCCACTTCCTTCACATGAAACGATGTGGCCGCCACCAAATCGGCCACCAACGATACGTCGCCTTCCACCATCAGGTTGGGATCCGGCATCGCGCCCCAGAACTCCGTCTCGATCACCGTACACGCGAAGGCCGGCCCCAGCTCTGCGAGCGCGGCCATCACCAGGTGATGCGTGGAAATGTGGCGCACGTTCCAGTCGGCCGCGTGCGGTACGAAAATGGTCGCGGGCCGCACGGTGGACAGCAGGGTGACGACGTCGTCCTTTTCCAACGATTGGAAAAGAGGGGTCGATTTCTTTCCAACGATTGGAAAATCGCCGCCCAATATTTCCAATGATTGGAAAACGAAACCGCCGTCCGGCGCGCGCTCGGTCCATTCCCATCCGAGAAACGCGCAGGCCCGTAGCATTTCGTCATGCCGCTCCGCGCGCCGTTCAACCAGACTGCCGTGTGTGACGGGGACATTGATAATGCGCCAGCCGGCCTCCCGCATCAGACGTAGCGGGAGCAGCCCGGTGATGCATTCGTCGTCGGGGTGCGGGGAAAAGAGCAGCGCGACGGGCGCGTCCTTCGCCCGCCGGACAGCGGGGCAGGGTGGGAATCCGCCGAGTGGCAACTGTTCAGCGGATTGTGTGCACTCCGCGATTTGTCGGACATAGGCTTGGTAAGGATGCATGATGTTCGCTTCAGGTGAGGGCGGGCAGGCTGGCGGCCGCGACAGCCTGTCCGTGCCGTTTCATCTTTTCGTCTGGTATAATAATAGCTCAATACATATGGCCAATGAATAGGCATCGATCGAGTATAATGATTAATGTTTTGCTAAGCTATAATCTTCTGGCAGATTCAGCTTACTCGTTAGCGAGCGATGGCTGGTTTCGACTGCCGGACCAAGCGAGATTGTTAAGGGGACATCGCAGAATTATGATACGCTGCACTTGACCATTATATCCGCCCTATGCTTGCCCCGGCACCCATTGGTCCGACCAAAGTGCGCGAAGGAAGTCGG
>SLAD01000327.1 GCA_007126995.1 Kiritimatiellia bacterium
CCCATGCGCGCGGAGATATCAAACGGAAGGAATTGAAAGAGATCGAGTGTTGCTCGATTCCGGGCGCCGGTTCGTGTGGCGGCATGTACACGGCCAACACGATGGCCTCGGCGATTGAGGCGATGGGCATGAGCCTGCCCAACAGCTCGGCGCAAGCTGCGGTTTCGAAAGCGAAAGTGACCGATTGTCGCGAGGCGGGCGCCGCGGTAATGAATATGATCAAGCGCGGCATTTGCCCCTCGGACATCATGACGCGCGAAGCGTTTTTGAATGCGATCGTGATGGTGACGGCCCTGGGCGGTTCGACGAATGCCGTCTTGCACCTGCTGGCTATGGCTCACACGGCGAAAGTTAAGTTGTCGATCGATGATTTCACTCGCATCGGTCGGAAGGTGCCGGTCCTGGCCGATCTCAAGCCGAGCGGCCGTTTCGTGATGGCCGAACTGGTCAATATTGGCGGAACGACACCCTTGATGAAATTATTGATTGAAGAGGGGCTGATGAATGGCGACTGCTTGACCGTCACCGGCAAGACGATGAAGCAGAACCTCAAGTCCGTGAAGCCGTATCCGGCCAAACAGGAAGTGATTCGCCCGTTCAGCGATCCGATTAAGAAGACCGGTCATCTGGTGGTCCTGCGGGGCAATTTGGCGCCGGACGGTGCGATGGCCAAGATCTCTGGCAAAGAGGGCACCAGCTTTACGGGCAAAGCCCGCGTGTATGACTCCGAGGAAGCGGCGCTAAAGGCCATTCTGGATGGCACCATCAAGAAGGGGCATGTAATCGTCATTCGTCGGGAAGGACCGCAAGGTGGTCCGGGTATGCGTGAAATGCTGGCGCCGACGTCGGCCGTTATGGGCAAGGGTCTGGGCAAGGATGTGGCCCTGATTACGGACGGCCGCTTTTCCGGTGGCAGCCATGGCTTTGTGGTGGGGCACATTACACCGGAAGCCCATGTCGGCGGACCGATTGCGGTGGTGAAGAACAATGACACCATTACGATCGACGCGGAAAAGCGAACGCTGACCCTCGAGGTGTCGGATGCGGAATTGAAGCGTCGCCTGGCGAAATGGAAACAGCCCAAGCCGCGCTACACACGCGGGGTGCTGGCGAAATACGCCGCCCAAGTGAATTCGGCCTCGCAGGGGGCGGTGACGGACGCCAACTTGGCGCTATAAAGCCAGATTTTTCGTCTCTACAAACGGTTGAAGGCGATTGATCAGGAGCGTATCGCAGCCGGTAAAGAGGCCGAGGTTGAAAAGCTCTTGCCGGCCGTCGAGGCGATCGAGAGTGAAACGTAAGAGTTGACTGTGCCGCTGTCCTATGCCGACCGTGTCTACCAACTGAAACTGCACACACGCTTTGTTCGCGATCAGCTCACCAATGTGCGATGATTGCGTGGTCGGGCGCGTTCACCGAACACGCCGCAGGAACGTGAAGGTGCTCCGCTCAGCATCGGGCGATGCAGGCGGCTCGGCAGGGACCCTCCGGAGGCGGGCAGGCAGCCTCGCCCCACCTGTTCCGTCACGCGAAGGTAGGACGAATCCTCCCGCCCTCGTCCGCCCTTCGACGGCGAGGCGCGTCGGGGTCGGAACTCCGGCGCGGCAAGCCCGCTGAGCCGTTAGGCAGCGGGCCTTACTCCGCCCGGCCGCGTGCGCGCTCGTACCGTTCCAGCGCTTCCGGTAGATGGCGTTCCAGCTCGCGGTAGCGATCCCGATGCGTAGGGTGAGACGACAGATAGCGAAGCAGCCCAGGATCCCTCTCACGCTCATTCACGCGCCGCCAAATCGCCGGTGCCGCACGGGGATCATAGCCCGCATCCGCCATGTAAAACAAACCGAGCCGGTCCGCCTCATACTCGTCCTGTCGTGAGTATCGCGGCAAAATGATCCCTTGATAGACCACAAAACCCGCGCCCAACCAGAGCGCGAGATCATCGCGATCAGCCAGTGACGCGGCAACCGTCCCCGCCATCAGGGCCAAATTGATCGGCATATTCCGCGTCATGCTGCGGGTAGAATGGCGTGCGGTTGCGTGAGCGATCTCATGGGCCATGACGGCCGCCAATTCATCCTCGTTTTGCACCAATCCGATTTTGGGATCGTAAAGTCCTTCCCAAAAGATCAACTGTCCCCCCGGGGCACAGGCGGCATTGACGATATTCGTATGGACCAGAACGACGGTGTAGGGGAGGTCGGGATAATGGGAAACCGCCGCAATACGGTGCATCATATTCGATAACGTGCTTAGCATCTGCTGGTCTTGATTGACCGGGATGCCCTGTTCCTCGAACTCCTGCAAGGCGTTTTCGATGACGCCGCGTCCGATTTGGATATCATCATCGAGCGTGTACAGATTACGGACTTGGCGTCCGGAAACGGGATCATATTGCGGTGTGGCACAGCCGCTCCAAACCAGTACCGCCAGCAACATGCATGAGGATCGCCATCCCGCCGTTCGCGCCCATCCTATCTGTTTCTTCGATATCATGGTTACACTCCGTAATCTGCGTATTGGACGCGCGGCACGACCTTTGTATTCAGTGTAACATGCACGTAGCGATTAGTCTTTGGCGCTGATCTCGATCATGCGTTTGACCGATCGATAGGCGCGCTCACGAATATCTTCGGGCACCTCAATCACATAACGGTCGTAAAGCAAGGCGTCGCGCGTGTCCTCTAACGTGATCTCGTTCATGTGCGGACAACGAATACTGCACATGCGCAACATCTCCTTGTCCGGATTCTCGGCGGCAATATTGTCGCCCATGGCACACTCGGTGAGAATCAGGTAGCGTTCAGCCTTGTGTTCCTTCACGTACTTGACCATCGCCGTGGTGCTGCCGGAGAAGTCGGACGCCTCCACAACCTCGGGACTGCACTCAGGATGGGCCAAGACCAGCACGTCGGGAAACTGGCGGCGGGCATTTTCGATGTCCTCCACCGTGAATTGCTCATGGACTTCGCACCGACCGTGCCAACCGATCAATTGATAATCCACGCTGCCATCGACCTGATTGGGCATCCTGCGGGTGGGAAAGATGATGTGTTTGCCCGTCTCTTTCGCTGTATTTTTGGCTAAATACTCGTCCGGCAGAAAGATCACCGTATCGGTGCCGAGCGATTCCACCACGGCCGCCGCGTTGCTGGATGTGCAGCAAATATCGCATTCGGCCTTCACATCGGCGTACGTATTGACATAAGTCACCACCGGCACGCCCGGAAACTGAGCCTTCAGTTGACGCACATCCTCGGCGGTAATGCTGGCGGCCAACGAGCAACCGGCCTTCTTTGCCGGGAGTAAGACCGTCTTTTGGGGACTGAGAATCTTGGCCGTCTCCGCCATGAAGCGCACGCCGCAGAACACGATCACATCCTGCTCGCAATCAGCCGCTTTCCGGCTCAATTCCAGCGAGTCACCGACAAAGTCCGGCACGGAATAGAAGAGCGCCGGCTCCATATAATTGTGTGCCAGAATGACCGCATTACGCTCCTCTTTTAGGCGCAGAATCTCGTCCGCCAGCTCGGCCTTGTAGCGCAATTCCGCGTCCGGCACGACCTCACTGAGTTTTTCTTTCAAACGGGCATAAGTAGTATTCGCAATCACACGCTATCCTTTACTTAGGGGAGCGACGGTTCCAATCATCAAATAAGTCGTCGAACATCTTCCGAACTTTCCGACCGGATTGTTTGATCCAATCCAGCCAGCGCGGCTCCTCCTCCCGCTTATACGGAGGAGGACTAACGGTAATGGTATCATCTTCTTCGTCGGGAGCAACTGTCGGTTGATCGAAAGGATCGAAGCCGAATCCGCCCTGCATGCGCTGGCGCAGCAATACCATGCGGTATTCTGCCCCCGCCGCCAGATAGATGAAAACGGCAACCGCCAGGGTAATCAAACTGCCCCGCACGAGTCCCCATAGGCCGAATAGGATGGCCATGGTCTGGCCCGTTCGCGCCGCAATGCGGGTGGCCTCAACGAGACCTAAGCGTGGGGTTAGCCAGGCGCGGAAGACGCGTCCGCCATCCATGGGGAAGGAAGGCAGCAAGTTGAATAGCGCCAACATCAGATTCATCGCCGCGATCACCCGCAGTAGCAAAATCAACCAGACCGGGCCCCAGCTCAGCAAGATCGCCAGCAACCAGAACCCAATCGCCAGCGCGAAGCTGACAATGGGCCCGGCCAGCGCGATGTGCATCTCATCGTCGGGATTATCCGGCATCCGCTCGAGTTGCGCTAACCCGCCAATCGGCAGCAAGAGAATTTCGCGGACACGAATGCGTTTAGATAAGGCGATGACCGAATGACCTAATTCATGTAGACCGACACTGGCAAAAAGACCGAAGGCAGCCAGCAACCCCCAAATCAGCGAGCCGACGCCCATCACCGCGGATATTTGCAGGGCAATGATGGGCAGGAAGATCAACAACGTGATGTGAATCTTCACCGGGATGCCATAAATTCTTCCAAGCAAGTAACTGTACATGATCACCTTTCTGCTGGGCAATATACGACTGAATGACGCACTGCAAAAGGAATTGTTTCGACAGTCTTGTATCCATGTGTCGACCCACTTAAACTCATTACCCATGACAGCAGATTCATCCAGTTCGCCGGTGCCTGAGTCCTCGAAAACAACCATGCAGACGAATCGCCCACACCCGCTACAGATTTGGTTGCTGTCCGCACGCCCCAAAACACTGTGGGCCGGTGTGGCGCCGGTACTGATGGGCACGGGCTTGGCGATCGGCGCGGAGTCGGCGCATCTCGGTGCGGCGTTAGCGGCCTTGTGCGGTGCGCTGCTCATCCAGATCGGCACGAACTATTGCAATGATTACGCCGATTTCAAGAAAGGGGCGGATACCGCCGACCGTATCGGCCCCGTGCGGGCGACGCAGGCCGGCTGGGTGACCCCGCAACAAATGGCCTGGGCCGCGGGGATCGCATTCGGTCTGGCGGTGTTGGCGGCATCCTACCTCGTGTATCGTGGCGGCTGGCCAATTGTGATGATCATGATCGTCTCGATCCTTGCCGGTATCCTGTACACAGCAGGCCCGTATGCCTTGGCGTATCTGGGGTTAGGGGACATCTTCGTGCTGGTGTTCTTCGGCCCCGTGGCGGTCGCCGGTACATTCTATGCGCAGGCCGGGCAATGGCCGTTGACCATTTGGCTAATGGGGTTGGCGCCCGGCTTGATATCGTGTGCGATTCTGGCGGTCAATAATCTGCGCGATGTGGAGCAGGACCGGCAAGCGAACAAGCGCACAGTGGCGGTGCGTTTCGGTCCAGCATTTGCGCGCACGGAGTATGTGCTTTGTATGGGGGCGGGGATAACGATCGTTCCGCTGCTGAATTTCTTTTTTTGGAGCGAAACGCCCGGGTCGTTGATCCCGCTGCTTGCGCTCATCTCAGCGTACAAGCCTGTGGTCACCGTGCTGCGTGGCACGCAAGGAATAGCGTTAAATCCGGTTTTAGGACAAACGGCTCGTGTGCTGCTGATCTTCGCACTGCTCTTTACGTTCAGCGAACTCTTTGTTAGGATATTGTCATGAAGGCGCATATCAGTGTTCACTCGTACTCGATTCCGTTGGTGTGTCCGCTTGATTTGGCGGGCGAATGGATCGAGTCGCGTGAAGGTTGGTTGGTTGAACTGACGTCCGAAACCGGTCAAAAGGGCTGGGGCGAGATCGCGCCGCTTCCCGGCGCGAGTAGTCGGGGTGAATTGACGGCGGTGCCGGAGTGGAACCCTGAGTTATTTGATGCCGAACGCGTAACGCCGTCCGTGAGTTGCGGCTTGGATATGGCCTTTTTCAATCTCGGTGACCGCGATGCCATGCCTGAACCCTTGCGATCACTGGAAGTGAAGCCGCGCGATGTTCCCATCAATGCGCTCCTGTTGGGGGACCCTGAGGACATGTTGTTGCAAGCGCGAGCGGCGCAGCGGGAAGGCTTCAAGACGATGAAGCTCAAGGTCGGACGTCGTGCGCCCGCGGCCGAGATTCAGGTCTTGTATCAGATCAATCAGGCCGTCTCAGACGAAGTCACGTTTCGCCTCGACGCCAATCGTTCCTGGGTGCCGGAGGAGGCCGACCGCTATCTTGATGTTCTGTCGGAGATGAATGTTGAATATGTGGAGGAACCATTTGCTGATCCGCATTATTCGCTTTCGTGGTCGCAGCGGACCGGTGTTCCCGTGGCATTGGATGAATCGCTCAGAGCCCTGGAACCGGCGGCCTTGCACTCCTACGCCGGTATCCGGGCCATCGTACTCAAACCGACCTTAATGGGCGGCTTGGTACGCTGCGCACTGTTCGCAGAAGCGGCCCGCGACATTGGCGCGTATCCCGTTATGAGCGCCATGATGGAGTCCGGTGTGGGCACCTTAACCTATGCGCGCTTCGCCGCAGCCATTTGCGACCCGGAAACGGCAGTCGGTTTGGATACGTACCGATGGCTTAGTGACGATGTCTTGTCGCCCCGCTTACAATTCAAGAATGGCTGCCTGCGTGCAGATCAATTGGATTGGCAGCAATACACGATTTCCGCGGGTTAATACCGGATGCCGTTGCTGCGTTGCATGGTTCATGAGGCTGGGCGTATCTCGCGCAATCGGCCCGCCTTTCTCTCCGATGACGTGCGCATTTGCTATGGCGAATGGGATCTGATGGTCTCCGCCACAGCCCGTCTGCTCCGCGAGGCCGGCATTCAGCCACAGGATCGTGTGGCGCTGTTCATGGAGGGGGGCTGGGCCTGTGGCACGTTGGTCATGGCGCTGATGCGGGTTGGGGCGGTGGCTTGTCCATTAAATACGCGTTTGCCGGTCCAGGCGGTGAAGAAACACCTGGACCTAATCGCTGCGCAGCAGTTGATTGCCCGCGTGAAACCGGAAAGCCAGGAAGCATTGCCGGGGATCACGTGTCTGGATCCCGACGGCTTGGTTTCTCGCGAGTTGACGGCGGGCCAAGCGGATGACGAATTCGAAATCGATATGGATCAACCGGCGGTTATTGTATTTACGTCCGGCAGCTCTGGCCGCCCAAAGGCTGCGCAATTGAGTTACGGGAACCTCTACTACAGCGCATACGGCGCAAATCTCCATCTGCAACTGCGCTCCGATTCCTGTTGGCTGCTGTCGCTGCCCCTCTATCATGTGGGTGGGCTGGGCATCCTCTTTCGCTGTATACAAACGGGCGCGGCGATCGGGATTCCGGCCTTTGGCCAACCGCTGGAAGAAGCGCTGCCAAAATATCCGGTCACGCATCTCTCCGTCGTGCCGACCCAATTGCAGCGACTACTGGATGCCGATCTGCCGACGGAGGTTGTCAACCGCCTTAAGGTGGTCCTCTTGGGCGGAGCCCCGGCTCCACAGGAACTGGTAGACCGGGCGCGAGCGGCGAAATGGCCGGTGCTGCGAACCTATGGGTTGACCGAAATGAGTTCATTGGTCGCCGCCTGCAAACCCTTTGACCCTGCGGCGCGACTACGGACCGCCGGTTGTGTGGTACGGCATCGGGAAATGAGAATCGCCGAGGACGGCGAAATCATGGTGCGCGGCGCCACCCGCTTCCAAGGCTATGTCGAAGGGGAGCAACTGGAGCAGCCGTTTGACGCGGATGGCTGGTACGCCACGGGTGACGTCGGGGTACTCGATGAAGACGGATATCTGCGTGTCTTGGGACGAAAAGATCGCATGTTCGTTTCCGGCGGGGAAAACATCCACCCCGAGGAGATCGAGAAATGTCTCGCCGCTCTGCCGGACGTCCACCAAGCGGTTGTTCGTCCGGTAGCGGACGCCGAATTCGGTGAGCGCCCCGTGGCCTTTGTTGATCAGGCGGAGG
>SLAD01000404.1 GCA_007126995.1 Kiritimatiellia bacterium
ACCGACTGGTCGGGCACAGCGACTGATCTACTGGCTGAGATGATGGCAGATGAGTCGACCAAGCACGTGGCGGCCAAGTACACGCCCGACAAGATCGGACGTCGCCTCGGGCAGCTCAAGAGCCAGGGGTACCCGATTGATTACTCTCGCATGCCCGGAAACAACCGAACACGGACGTGGACGATTCGCCGCGACCGCAACCTCGAAACCCAAGGAAATGAAGAAAATGAGCCCTTCTGATCTGCCTCCGGGCTACGTCAATGCGTCCAAAAACCAACGTGGCCACCCCAAGTGTCCCAAGTGCAATTCATTGGTTTTCAATGTGTTGCAGAGGTTGGGGACACGTGGACACGTTGTTTTACAGAATCCGGTCCTTGCGTGTGCGCGCGTGCGCACGTGCGTGCGCGCACGCACACATATACATACATACATAGTGTCCGTAGTGTCCACGTGTCCCAATCCCTTCTGCTACGGGGTCTGCGGGCCGGGACAGGTTCGGGACACATGGACACACCTGTCCCCCCTGCGAAAGGAGGGTCTGCGATGAAGGACGAATACTCTGCCCGGCAATCCTCGAAGGATGCCGACTACGAGCGGACCTACCGGGACTGGGTGGCCTCCCTTGCCCCCGAGGAGCGCCGTAGGCTGGAGGAACAGGGTCTTGCCTCCCCGATGGTCGCCAAGCACGGCAACGGCGCTCCTGAGGGCGATATGGCTGATTCTCCGCTGGCCAGTCACGAGCCTGACATTGCAGCCCTAGTGGATCGCGAACCAGAACCACCTGAGGTCAGACACGAGCGAGGGGTAGCTGATGTGTTGCGCCACCTCGTAGCCGACCTGCTCTCCGAGGGCAATACCCGCCTCACCCTTGAGTGCCTGGCACTGGCCCTGGGGCTGAGCTCCTACGAGGGCGAAAGCATGACTGAAATTGCCCAGCGTCACGGCATCACCCGGGCCGCTGTCTCGA
Source organism: Kiritimatiellia bacterium (assembly GCA_007126995.1). GTDB lineage: Bacteria > Verrucomicrobiota > Kiritimatiellia > SLAD01 > SLAD01 > SLAD01. The sequence goes on from SLAD01000404.1 coordinate 968, forward strand.
AGCGATGCGTTGACATCACCAACCGGCTGAATCTTCCACCTTCAAGGGCCATGCGGAGCACCCGAGCACGCAGGATATACAAGAAGGCACAACTCAAACGATACCGATCCGAAAAACCATGAACGCTCTTGCCATCCAGCACCCGAAAGCATCGATCACACCGACCGGCATTGATTTCCACCAAGACCTCAGCTTTGAGGAGTGGAATGATCTCGGCACCACTCTTGCCCCGGTGGGTAAGTCCATCGGCTTCATGCTCGGCGACTGGATCAACTACGGCCACAAGGCGTATGGCGAGAAATACCAAGAGGCTCTGGAGCGAACCGGGATTCCATACCAAACCCTGCGTAACTATGCGCATGTGGCAGGCAAGGTGGCTTTGTCCTGTCGTCAGGACAACCTTGGCTTCGAGCACCACGCGGTGGTGGCCAAGCTCAAGCCCGACCAGCAAGAGCATTGGCTGGGGCTGGCCGCCGAACAAAACCTGAGCGTCCGTCGCCTGCGCAAGTCGATCAACTTTGGCCGCCTGGCGACCGAGGAGGAAGTTCAAGGAGATCCTGCCGACCGCGGCCAAGTCACCTACCTCGCTCTGCTCAACCGCCTGCGCCGGTGGTGGAAGCGTGAAACTGACAAGGCACCTGTTGAACAATGGGATGAGGAACGCCGCCAAGGGCTCAAGAATGATTTCAAACTGGTCCTCGACATCTACGAGGCGCTGTAACCACACGTTAAACCCAAACCCACATCAGAGATTATGAGCGAAAGTCTTACCCTAATTTTCTTCTTCGTCGGCATGGTTGTCGTCGGCCTTGGTGTGATCTTCGGATTCACCTGGGCTCTGGATACATTCTCCTCAGCCCGAAAGGCGGCCAAGGATCGCGACAAACGAATCCTGGCTGCCCTTGAGGGCATCGAGCAGAATACCCGCAGGATTGACAAAGACTCCAAGACCAGAGATCTGCTTTAAGCCCCTCGCGCCCTCTGCCGGGCCTACCCTTGGTTCCGGGGATTCACGCCCTTAATTGAGTTTGAACCCGGCAGCGGCGAAATCAGGTCCAATTCACGCAATCCCTTGTATTTACGGGCAATTCCGGCCCGAAACGAGGGTTCAAACACAAGGAATCTATTTGAATTAAACCCCCAATGCGGGGTCCTCCCCACCTGTGTCCATTTCCCGTGAAATGTACCATTTGCAGTTTCCCACAGACACCAGGGCTGAATCCGTTGACTTCCGGCCCCTCCCGTGATGGCCGGCTCCAAGCTTGAATCCATGTTTCTCCTGCTCTGGCGCGTTGCGCGGGGGCCAATCCTTGAGCGGGAATATCGATTCCACCCGACGAGGAAATGGCGGGCGGATTTCGCTCACCTGCCCAGCAGGACACTGATTGAAATTGAGGGTGGGATTTTTCTCCGCGCAGGCGGTCGCCACAACCGGGGAACCGGCTACGCCAGGGACGCGGAGAAATACCTTGAGGCAGTGCTCGGAGGGTGGCGGGTGATCCGCCTGACCGAGCGACAGTTGGAGATCGGGTTGGTGGAGCGGATCGTCCAGTTGCTCAATACTCCTCAGGGAGGAGAATACAGGTCGAACTGCGGTCAGCCTCGGTGATGATGTAAATTCGATGCCCTCCAGGAACGCGGTAGCAACTCAGGATGCGGTCGGCATTGGTCAGCGCTTCATCGTTGGCTTGCTTGTCACATTCGTCGAGGTCTCCCCAAACTCCGCAGTGATGTCGCCGCAGGTAGGAGGCTAAGTCGATCCCAAGGGCGATGGCGGCAGGGGTCGCCACTGTTCTGCCCAGAGGGAAAAGCGGTTCAAGAATTCGATAGGCCATGGTGTTGAATTACTGAATTGGGTTCTGGCACTCTCCAAGGGTGATCAACCCGGAAGAAAGCATGTCCTCGACCAAATCATCCGGTGGCCACGGGCGGTGTGGTTTGCCGGTCTGCATCTTCGCTGCCTTGGCGGTGGCGTGGCAGTATGCTGCCAGGTCTGCCTCGGGGTTGAAGCTATCGGCCCTGAGTTGGGTCATCAGGTCGGTGGCATCGGCGGCGGAGAAGGTCGCGCCGTCGATGGTGTGGTATTGCTGGTTCATCGTGTTCATTGTCTTCATGGTTGGGGATTATGCAGCCAGTTTTTTGGCTCGGGCTGAGTAGAACTTCGTGAGGCCGCGGGCGTTGATCGCCTGGAAGAACCACTTCATGCGGCTCATTCCGATTCCGGTGTCCTCCGGGCGGTTGCGGACGGCGGCTGCCGATTCCGCTGCGTCGAATAGGCGGGACATCAGACGCACCCAGTTGGTGATCTTCTCGGGATTGGTGGTCCCTGAGTGGTGTCGGACCTCCAACGTGCGATGGCGGAAGTAGGAATGAATGTTGAGCTTGCGGTAGCGGCTCGGGAAAACATCCTTCATTTGCTCGATGCTGCGACATGCGTCGAGCTTGCGAAACATCACGGAGCATTGGCCCCGGTGATTCCCGGCGTTGATGATGTCGTGGTCTAGGTTCGTGCGGCAGTAGGTGTTGGCATTGCCCCGGCGGGAGGCGGGCTGAAAGGTGTCGAGAACGTCCTCGAATTTCAGCCATATTTTGAATAGGTTCTTCACGGCCTTGAGGCTCATCCGGCTGGCATCGAAGTGGACGTGCAATCCGCACTTTTTGTCCACCTGTGCTCCCACACTTTGCAGCGCCTCGGCGGCTCTGCGGACTTCATCCAGGCCGGCCTCACCTTCGAGAACCGGGGAAACCAGTTCGTATCCGCAGGAGCTGTCGCTCACGACTTTCCAATGAGGGGTGGTGCGGTGGGTGTATCCCATGTATTCGGCCTGGATGCCGTGACCTCTGAGAGCCTCTACGATTCTATGCATTGAAATGTTGGAAAGGAACTCGATCTCGACTCCAAAGCGGCGGGAAATTGTTTGCGTCGTCATAGTCATTATCTACCAGATCGACACCCCCTGTCCAGATTATTATTCAAAAATCGGACCGAAAAACAAAAATATCGAAAAGGTTCAATTCCACTATCCAAATTGAACCTCAATAGTTGTTTTTCGTGCCGCTATTCGTGGCCGAAAAAGATTCATAAAAATATTTTTCGTCGCTGAACGAAAAACATGGACAGGTGGTGTTGATCTGGTAGATGAGAGATAGGAAAGAACCAATTCCCAAACCACCAAACACTGAGATCCTATGAACAATGACACCAACAATATTCTGGACAAAGTCAGAAAGCTACTGCGGATGGCCGACCGGTCGCGAGGTTCCACCGAGAACGAGGCGAAGGTGGCGCTGGCCAAGGCTCAGGAACTTATGACCCGCCACAACATCGACTCGGCGCTACTCCGCAGCGAACGGGGTGAACATGGCGGCATCTTCACCGTGAGCAAGGGCCAGGTCGATCTTCCCAAGACGCTCAATCCGGCAGATTACATGATCCTTTCGATCCTTCAGGTTCACTTCAACGTGAAAACGATACTGATGCCCAACGGGCGGGGAACTCCGGTGGACATCATCGGAGCCCCTGCTGACATCGACTTTGCCATCTTCGCCTTCAACTACCTTCGGCAGACATTCTTCCGCTCCTGGAATGAGTTCAAGAGAGGGCATGCCAACCCCGACAAAGCTTCATACTACAGGGGGTTGCGCGACGGACTACACGCCGCTCTCAAGGCCGCGAAGCAGAAGGCTGAGCAATCCTACGCCACTGACCAACGGGAGAAGTTCCAACTGGTTGTCGTGGACCAGGAGGCGGCGATCAAACACTACGTTGCCGAGAACTACGGGAGGTTGCGCAACCGATCACAACGTCGGCGTCACCTTCATTCCGGCAGCTACGCCGCCGGCCAAACCAAGGGCCGCACTATTCAAATCAACCGACCGCTCTCGTCATGAGAAACCAAAAACAAACAAACTGATACTATGAACAAACTATACTGGATCGTCTGCGACGACAAGGAAACCAACGTATTCGAGGGCCGCTATCAAGGCCGCACCAGAGGCGAAGCCCTGAAGTTCCTCAAGCAAGCCGTGGGCCGTAAGACCCTCAACGGACTGGTTTACACTATCACCGAAATACCCGTTCCCCTGATCCGCGAAATCGTCGCGGAAATTCTTGCCGGGGGCGACGGCGAGAGCACTGCGGAAGCTGCCAATGTCGTCCCGCTCACCCGCCCGGAACCTGAGGCTGGACCAGGACGTTACGATGCGTTCGCCGACTCCCCTGAGGCCGAAACAACGCCCACAGAGGCCACGCCACCAGAAGCAAAGGAATCCACCCGCCGGGTCGGCAACCCAGGACTGGGCGACGAGCATTGGGCCCGGGTCAAAGCCCATTGGCTGCAATCACGCAGCGTGAAGCAGACAGCCGAGCATTTCGGGATGTCCCCCAACACCCTCAAAACACGCATCCGAAGGGAGGCCTGGAACAAATGAGGGCACCGGACTGGATTCCAACACTTGGGGGCGGTGCGACCGTCTGCCACTACAGCGACCGCACCGCCTGCACGGTCATCCGTATCAGCCCGAGCGGGAAAACCATCTGGGTGCAGGAGGACACCGCTGCTCTCGACGGATGGAAGCCTGAGTTCATCCCCGGCGGCTTTGTCGGGCATTGCGTGAACAACAGTGGGCAGACCTACAAATACTCCCCCAACCCGGAGGGGGTGGTTCACCGGGCAAGTCGCCGCAAGGACGGACGCTTCCGCACAACCAACGGCCAGGCGGTCGTCCCCGGTCGCCACCACTTCCACGACTACAACTTCTGATGAATGTCGAAGTCAAAAAATACAGCAAGCCCGATGGCTACATGACCCGCTTCTGGGCGGTCTACGTCGAAGGCGATTTACTTGTCGTCACTGTCTACCGCAAGGGCGCGGAGGCCGTTGCCAGAGCCATCACCAGCCCCAAGTCCACCAATCACCATGTCACAACCGTTCAAGATTCCACAGACGGGTCCAGCCAGCCTCCACCCCCTGGCGTGGCGACCTACAAATCCTGATGACCTCTGCGGTCCCGCGGCAAACGTGGCTCGTCGCCTCGTGGCCAAAGCCCGCAAGCTCAATGCAGAGCCCTTGGTGCCGCTGAAACTTCTGCTCTACGGCCCGCCTGGCGTCGGCAAGACCAGTGTCGCTGATATGGTGGCAGAATGTCTGGCAGGAACCCGTTTTGCGGTTGAGGAGTTCAACGGCAAACTGGTCACCGTCGAGGTGGTCAAACAGTGGATGGGCAGCCTCTCGACCCGCTCACTGTTCGGCGTCTACTCGGTGAAGATCATCAATGAGCTGGACCGTTGCACAAGGGACGCCCAGGACCTCATGCTCAGCTACCTCGACCACCTGCCGAAGGGGCGGGCGGTAATCGGCACCAGCAACCTGCAACTCGACCTGCTCACCGAGCGATTCCAGACACGCTTTCAGTCGATCAAGTTAGGAGCACCTCCCACCGAGGAAATTGCGGCCCTGCTACGCCGTCACTGGCCAGTCGATGAGCCGACATCCTTGCGGATTGCGGTGGGCAGCGGCGGATGTGTGCGGGCGGCATTGGCTGACTTGGAATCCTGGTTGGACTCGACTGGATGTTGACAGGCAGATCACTGACGATGAAGGACGATTCCCCAAAAGCACGCACTCTGGCCAATGGCATCGAGGTTTGGTGCAGCTTTGACAAGCTGGTGCCGGTAGGCGAGTTGAAGCCCAACCCGCGCAATCCCAACACCCATCCCCAGCGCCAGATTGAGCTTTTGGCCAAGAACATCCGGTATTTCGGATGGCGGCAGACCATCACTGTTTCCAAACGCAGCGGTCTGGTTGTCTCCGGCCACGGACGGCTGATGGCCGCCAAACACCTGGGCACTGAGGTTGTGCCGGTGGACTATCAGGATTTTGCCAATGAGAATGACGAACTGGCGGTGCTGGTCGCCGACAACCGGTTGGCTGAACTCGCGACTGTGGACCTCAACGAGTTGGAGAAGATTGCCAGCGACTGGAAGGCCGCTGACTTCGACACGATTCTGGCCGGGTTCGAGCTTGCCGATCTTGAGAGTCTGCTCAATCCCGAGGGAGACGAGGATGACGAGGACGACCGTCACGACAAGGAACTGGACAAGAGCGATGTCACCGTCGCGGTCGGGCTCTACCGGTTTCGCATCACCCAGGACGAATTCATTGCCTGGTGCGACCGGGTGAAGCAGGAGGCCGGCTTCGACAAGGAAAGCGTGCTCAAGGAAATCCGCGCCCGACTCGACCTATGAAAATCAACCTTGAGCTCATCGATGCCATACGGCCCAGTTCATACAACCCGCGCTCGGCAGTGCCGGAGCGGCTCGACCTGATCGAACTATCGTTGCGCAAACTGGGATTCATCGCGCCGATCTACGCCGACCCGGATGGTGAGATTCTTTCCGGCCACCAGCGCCACCTTGTCGCCTCGCGCATGGGAGCCACGCATGTCCCTGTTTTCAGGACCGGAAAACTCGACCTTCAACAGCGCAAGGCACTGAATATCGTATTCAACCGGGCGACCAACGATTTCGACTTTCACCACACTCCCGGCAGGGTGGCAAACGAGCTGGAGGCACTAGACATCCAAAAGCTTGCCTCGCGCATCCCTGACAAGAAAGTGGGCAGCGAGGTTTTCCTGCGCTGCCTGCGCCCCGCGGAGGTGCCGGTCAAGGATCTCTGCCGGGTCAATGCCGGGCGCTGGATTCAGTATGCCCGCAATCTTGCGCGCACACTGCATCGCCACGGCATTCTGATGCCCCTTGTCTGCCATGAGGACCTGCGGGTCATCAATGGG
>SLAD01000122.1 GCA_007126995.1 Kiritimatiellia bacterium
AACGTGTAGGCCAGCGCCAAGGTGGCGTCGGGTTGGCCGAGATAGACCTGCAATTCGTCTGTAAATGGATCAACGGCGACCAGGTCGGGATACGGATCGACGTTCAAGGACGCCCAGACAGCGCCCGCGCGACCCGCGCCGGCCGCCTGAAACGGACTGGTCATATCGTCAATCATGTTGAGCACAAAGCCGCCGTCAAAGACCACTGATCCTGATACGGGCGCGAAGCGGCTACGATCAATCGGGCCAAAGGAATCATCGGGATCGGCTGGGTTGGTGCCGAGATAGATTTCCGTCCGCGTATCCCAGCCATCGCCGTCATGGTCGATCAAGGCATCGAGGGGATTATTGGGATCAAGAAACGGGATCAGCGCCTCAATCACATCGTCAATACCGTCGCCATCGTTATCGACAAAGTCGCAATTCGAATTGCTGCGCAGGGCGAAGAAGAAGGTGCGCCCGGTAGTGTTGGTGTTGTTGAACAGGAAATCGGTGACGGCCGAGCGACGCGGCACCACCAGCGAATAATCAGGGTCTGTCTGCAGCGTAAAAATATTTGTCGATACGACAAACACATAATACGCGTTATTCGTGTCAACGACGCGCACCAGGACGCGGTCCTGGATTACGCGAAAATCGTCAATGGCAGCGTCCCCTTGTGCGTGCACCACCTGCGCAGCACAGACCAATACGGCAGCTAACAGCAATCTAAACATCCCAACCCCCTTCATTACCTTTATTAAGGTATTCCCCGATAATGCATTCATATTAATGAATCAGTCAATTATTTATATTTCGTGGCATGCTTAACCAAGGAGGGGGGATGACAACGACAAGCAAGTTGTTCCGAATCACAGTATTGGCGGGAGTGTTAATGGTGCCCCTATGCTTGCCGGCGCAGGGTACGGCGTTTACGTAGCAAGGCTACTGGGCCGCAGACGGTGTTCTGCACGACGTCCCAGCAGAGTTTCCGTTTAGCTTGCGGGGTGCGCTCACCGATGGCGTTTAACAAGGCCGCAACGAATGCTTACCATTCCGTATCGAGACGGGTGACGGCTTCGCCTTGCAGGCCCGCCAGGATTTCGCGCACGGTCTGGCCGGCGCCGGGCAGCACCAGATCCGGTCTGACATCGGCCAGCGGTTGCACGACGAAGCGGCGCTCGGCCCAGCGCGGATGCGGGACGACCAAATCGCCGCGATCAATGATTTGGTCGTCGGCGTAAAGGATATCGACATCAATCGGACGGGGGGCATTGCGGTCCCCGGTCCGCTGGCGTCCCATCGCCTCTTCCAGTTCCCGCAGGCGCGTTAGCCATTCGGAGGGGGTGCACGGCGCTTCCAGCACCAGCACGGCGTTGATGAACTTCAGGGCGGCATATTCCGGTGCCACGCCGACGGGTTCGGTTTCGTAGAGCGGTGATTGTGCCACCCATTGCACGTCCGGCGAGGCCAGCATGCGCCGCTTGGCCTCACGCATGTTGGCGATGGCGTCGCCCTGATTGCTGCCCAAACTGAATCCGAATTCCACCGTTTACTCCTAAAGCCCCAATACATCCCGCATCGTGTACAGGCCCGGTTCGCGGCCCGCGACCCACTGCGCGGCCTGCAAGGCCCCGACCGCAAACGTGTCGCGACTGGTGGCCCGATGCGATAGCTCGACCGATTCGCCTTCGGCGGCAAAGATAACGGTATGATCGCCGATAAAATCGCCGCCGCGCACGGCGTGGAAACCGATTTCCTCGGACGGACGGTCGCCAGACACGACGCCGGACCGGCCATGTTGCGCCACCTCGTCGAGGGACCACTGCATCCCGCGCGCCGCCGCTTGTCCGAGCCCGAGCGCGGTGCCGCTGGGGGCATCCTTCTTGCGCCTGTGATGGCGCTCGACGATTTCGATATCGTAACCGCGCCCGCGCAATGCGGCCGCCGCCTCTTCCACCAACTGCAGGAGCAAGTTGACGCCCAAGCTCATATTCGGCGCCATCACCACCGGGATACGCTGGGCCGCCTCCTCCACGGCCGCCTGTTCCGCAGCGCCCAAGCCGGTCGTTCCGATTACCCACGCGATGTTATTCGCCGCGAGTTGTTGGGCGGTTTCCGCCATGCCAGCCGGCTGACTAAAATCGATCGCCACATCGGCATTCGCGATGGCGGTCTTGAGATCGGTGCCGATGGTCACACCGGCGGACACGCCGCCAGCGACCATGCCGACGTCAGCGCCCGCATCCGGGCACTGTGGCTGATCGAGCGCACCCGACAACGCCAGGTCTGGGACCGCCTGCGCTTGCACGCAGCGCGTGATGGCCTTTCCCATTCGGCCCCCGGCTCCTATGATGCATAGCTGTACCATGACGTCTTCCCCCTGCTCAGTCGATTAAACCCAGGCTCACCATGGTCTCGCGCAGGCGCGCCTTGTCGGCATCCGCCATCTCGCACATGGGCAAGCGATAGACCTCTTGAATTGCGCCCATCATTGCCAAGGCCGCCTTCACGGGAACCGGATTGGTATCCAGGAACAGGCCCTTGAACAGCGGGTAGAGCTTATGGTGCGTGGCCTGGGCCTCGGCCCAGTCGCCATTCAACGCACTTTGCACCATGCGCACCACTTCCGCCGGCACGACATTGGCTGCCACGCTGATGACGCCCACGGCCCCAACCGACATCATCGGCAAGGTCAGGATGTCGTCGCCGGAGACCACCTCAATGTCGCATGCGGCGCGATAAGCGCTGACGCGATCGACATCGCCGGCCGCCTCCTTCATACAAACGATCTGCGGATGCCGCGACAACTCAACAACGGTGTCGACGGTCAATTCGCGGCTGGTCCGGCCCGGAATGTTGTAGAGGACGACGGGCAAGCCGACGTCGGCAATCGCCGTGAAATGCTTGATCAGTCCGCGCTGGCTGGGCTTGTTGTAGTAGGGCGTGACCTGCAAGCAGCCATCGGCGCCGGCTTCCTTTGCGTGCTGCGTCAATTCCAACGCTTCCGCGGTCGAGTTGCCGCCCGTGCCGGCGATCACCTTGCCGCGTCCGGCCAGCCGTTCGATCGTGAACTCGATCACCTGCTGGTGCTCATCCATGTTCAGTGTGGGCGATTCGCCCGTGGTGCCCACGGGGACCAAACCACTGACGCCACCCTTCACTTGCGACTCGATCAACTCCCCCAAGGTGTCGAAGTCGACTTCGCCCGATTCCGTGAACGGTGTTACAATTGCTGTATAGATCCCCTCAAACATATGCTGCTCCATCTTGCGTGCTATTTCTGCTCACCACTCCGGCATGCGTTCACCGCGCACGAGGTCTTCCCACGTTTCGCGTTCACGCACCACCTCAACGCGATCGCCGGACACCATCACTTCCGCGGCTCGACCGCGCGTGTTGTAATTCGACGCCATCACGAAGCCGTAGGCGCCTGCGCTCAGTATCGCCATCAAGTCGCCCTGATCGACCGCCGACAATTCCCGTCCTTGCGCCATGAAGTCGCCCGACTCACAAATCGGCCCGACCACGTCGCCAAAGAAGGTTTCCTCGGTCTGTCGCACGGGTACGATCTCATGATGCGCATCATATAGGGGCGGACGCAATAAATCATTCATGGCCGCATCCACGATCACGAACTTCTTGAAGGGATTATCCTTAATATATTGCACGCGCGTGACCAGGATGCCGGCGTTACCGGTGATGAAGCGGCCCGGCTCCATGCCCACCTTCAACCCTAGATCGTGCAGCGCCGGCAAGACCGCCGCCGCGAAGTCGCGCGGGTTGAGCGGCGCTTGGTCGGGGCTGTACGAAATACCGAGCCCACCGCCGATATCGAGATGCCGAAAGGTTTCCACCTCGCGCTTCAACGATTCGCATAGCGGCTTGACCTTCTCCAATGCCTCCGCATACGGCGTCGGCGACATGATCGGCGAACCCAGATGCATGTGCAGCCCGGCCACCTCGAGTCCGTCCTGACGCAATGCCAATTCATAGGCGCGCTCGGCCCGGGTCAAATCCACGCCGAACTTGTTCTCGGCTTTGCCGGTGCTGGTGTACTTGTGCGTATGCGGATCGACGTCCGGGTTGACGCGGATCGCCACCCGGCCGATACGCCCCATCGCCTTCGCCCGCCCGGCAATGCGTTCGAGTTCCGGCTCGGATTCGACCGTGAAGAACTTGATGTCCTCGCGCAGCGCGTAATCAATTTCCTCCGCGGTCTTGCCGACGCCGGCGAACACAATCCGATCGGCGGGCACGCCGGCTTGGCGCGCCCGATACAGTTCGCCGCCGGACACCACGTCCGCGCCCGCCCCTTGATCGGCGAGCGTGCGGATCACGGCCAGATTGGAGTTAGACTTGATTGCAAAGTAGATAGAGGGCTTGACCGGCTTCATCGCCGCCGCCAAGGCCTTGTACTGCTCAATCAAATGCGAGCGACTATAAATGTAGAGCGGTGTGCCCTGCTCTTCCGCCAACGTTTCCACGGAAACGTCTTCGGCGTGTAGCACGCCACCACGATATGTAAATGCTGACATGAAATCCTTTCTGCGCACGACACGGCAATGTGACGCCCTCGACTATTAGGGCGCGCCGGACCATACGACCCGACACGCCAAAAGCAACATGCCCGACTTATTTCTGCTGCATCGCCGCGCGAATGCGCAGGCGCAGCGCGTTCAGCTTGATGAACCCGGCGGCATCTTTTTGATCGTAGGCATCGCTTTCCTCAAAGGTCGCGATTTCCGGATCGTACAAGGACCGTTCCGCTTTGCGTCCGACCACCATGCAATTGCCTTTGAACAGCTTCAAGCGCGCCGTGCCATTTACGCTTGAGGCCGCTTGATCCATCGCCGCCTGCAGCATTTCGCGTTCCGGCGCAAACCAGAATCCGTTATAAACGAGTTTCGCATATTGCGGCACCAAACTGTTGCGCATGTGCAAGACTTCACGATCCATCGTCAATTGTTCCACGGCCTCGCGGGCCCGATACAGGATCGTGCCGCCGGGCGTTTCGTAGACACCGCGACTCTTCATGCCGACAAAGCGATTCTCGACCAGGTCGATGCGGCCGACGCCATGACGCCCACCGAGCTTGTTCAAGGTCAGCATGACATCGAGCGGGCTCATGCGCTCGCCGTTCACCGCCACGGCATCGCCGTGCTCAAAGTCGATCGTGACCTCTTCGGCGGTGTCCGGCGCGTCTTCCGGCGCGACCGACAGCTTGAACATGTCCTTGGGTGGTTCCGCCCAGGGATCCTCCAGAATGCCGCCCTCAAAACTGATGTGCAGCAGGTTGCGATCCATGCTGTACGGCTTGGCGGCGGTGACCGGCACGGGAATATTGTGCTGCTTCGCGTAATTGATCAGGTCCGTGCGCGACTTGAAGGTCCATTCGCGCCACGGGGCGATGATCTGGATGCCGGGCTCGAGCGCGTACGCGGTGACTTCGAAGCGCACTTGGTCGTTGCCCTTTCCGGTCGCGCCATGGCTAATGGCCTCGGCGCCGTTTTCCCGCACGATGTCGATCATACGCTTGGCAATCAAGGGACGCGCAATGGACGTGCCCAGCAGATAGCCCGACTCGTAGACCGCCCCAGCCCGAATCATCGGGAACACGAAATCCTTGGCAAACTCCGCCCGCAAATCATCGATGTAGACCTTGGAGGCGCCGCTGTTACGGGCTTTCTCGTCCAACCCGGTCAGTTCCTCCTCCTGTCCTAAATCAGCCGCGAAGGCGATCACTTCCGCTTTATATTCGTCCAGCAACCATTGAATGATCACCGACGTATCCAATCCGCCTGAATAGGCTAATACCACTTTCATTTCTCTATCCTTCGTTAAACAATTTCGGCGGAGCCCTTGCCCACCGCCGCGTAGTAAATCAGAAAGCCCCAGATGGAACAAGTACTACGGATACGGAAGGTGTTGTCGCCCTGTCGGGCGACCTCGTAATCTTAATCCTGATCATACGCGTAATCGTGAGTTGAATCCGGCGATCCGCAAGCGGACGCCCTACAGAAGACGCCTATAACCGGGATGTAGGGTCGCCGTAAGGCGATGCGTCATACCAGTACCCGAAGAAAAAACCGCCTAGCGGCGAACGGGGATGACACGTTCCTGGTCGTGAAAGCGCATGAGTACGCCGCGTCTGGTGATTTCGACGACTTGCACGCCCTGAAATTCATCGCCCATGTCGATAAGCTGTCCGTTTATCAGCGCCGATCCGCTGCGACCCGATCCCATCGCCGCCTGTACCCGCAACTCCGGCCAGGTAATGACTTCGGGCTCCGCCGCTACAGCGGTGACGGTATCCTCTTGATCGGTTGCTGTCGGCGTGGTCACACGGGGTTCGCGCTCGGGGGCCACGGGTGCGTCAGGCGGTGGCGTCGGCGCAGGCTCGGTCGGGGCCGACGCGGTCCGGGCCGGCGCGGCCGTCACCCCCAGCGCTTCATCCGTTTCGCGGGCCCGCTCGGCGGCTTGATCCGTGGCTTGGGTTGCCGTATCGATCAAGCGCGCGGCGCGACTGGTACGCTCGCGCGGTTCGGCTTCCACCGTTTCGGCGGAACGATCGGTCGTTTCGGCGGCGGGGAACACCAACTGCACCATCTTATCGACTGCATCCTCGCGATACAGAACAAGGTGATAAATGACGCCGCCGATCGATACGAGCAGCAGCAGGCAGAGGAAAACCACGAAGGCGGCGACCCACTCGCGTCGTTTCTTCTTCGGCGGCGGCGCATCTCGCGACGGATCCTTCTGCACAGCTAGCCGTTGACCGGAGCTGACCCCAATCACTTTCGGCTTCGCCGGGGCGGCGGGCTTCGGTTTCGGTGGCGGCGGCGCTGCCGGCTGATCATCGCTATTATCGTTGGCCTCTTCGCGCCAGGAAATCGGGCGCTCAGACGGATCACGCAGATCAGGCTCCTCCTTGGCGGGTTTGATCGCCGCCGATTTCTTCAGTTCGACGGACTTGGATGGACGCGAAGTGGGCAGACTAATCGTCTTTCTCGCCTCAGGCTCAGGTTCCGGCGCCTTTTGCTCGGCTTCTTTTCGTTTACGTCTTAAGGCGTCACCCAGCAGGCTCATCGGTGGTCTCCTTCCAACTGTGCAATTGCCCGGTGCAGGCAAGTTTGATCAATGACCTGACTCTGTTCAACATACCCTGCGATCAATGAATGGTCCACCAAAGCGTTAATCAAGCGCGGGCACCCCTTGCTGTAACCATAGATCATCCAAAAGGCCGCTTCGGTGAATTCAACCTTGGGTAGTCCGCCATCGGCCGCAATCGCCAACCGATGACCAATATAGCGCGCCGTATCTTGCTCGGTTAGCGGCCCCAACGTATATCGCACGGAAATCCGCTGACGCAGTTGCCGCAACTCCGGTTGACGCAATCGTTGACGCAGTTCCGGTTGCCCGCACAACACCACTTGCAGCAACTTAACGTGATCCGTTTCAAAGTTGGAGAGCAACCGAAGCTGTTCCATGGTATTGAGCGGCAAGTTCTGTGCCTCGTCGATAAAGACCACCACGGTGCGCCCCGCCTCATAGCGCTCCAACAAGAAGTCGTAGAGCAACTGGACACAGGTGAGCAGGTCGTCGGGACCCGAAGACAAGCCGAAGTCCGCAATCACCGCTCGCAATAATTGCACCTCGGACAGGAACGGATTGAGCACTAAGGCCGTGTCCACATCGTCCCCAAGCCGCTCAAGGCATACGCGGCACAAGGTGGTCTTGCCGGTACCCA